>CAYSJG010000001.1:0-29233 GCA_964431295.1 uncultured Sangeribacter sp.
CATCAAAAATCGGTCGCCCCTGCGTTAACATTTTTTGTGGGATGGGGTCTTAATCAAAAAGACCGGTAATATTCATCTAACTCAGGCATCATTTTGAGCAAGGGACAAATTTAAAATTTCGCCAGCTTTAAACCATTATCATTCAGCTATATACAAAACACTCAAAGGACAACCAAGATTTGCATTTACGCTTTTTTTTTCCTAACTTTGCCGGACAACCAAAATAATTAATCATGACAAAACCCAACCGAATCAAGGCATTCATGGACTCACTACCGATGAATGTCGAATCAGATGGATTCGAGGCAACAGTCCTCTCCACTGACATGAGCGCTATCGGCGCAGGTGAAAATAGAGGAGACTGCATCAATGACTCAAAAGGTTGTTGGGGCTCTAAAAATTCCAAAAACTGTAAAAACTACAATGACATGTGCGTGGACACCAGTAACGGTGGATCATGCGTTGTGACTTCCATGAAGCGTCCCGGCACCACGAATGGCGCACTTTGCCTTCCGTAATTCTGTTAGAGTGGCCGCGGCGAGGCCGTGGTCACTCTACATACTACATCACAATTCTATATGAAACTGAGCAAATACACTTCGTTCATCCCTATAGATGAGCAACATTCACTGCTTTATAATGCTATGTCAGGAAAGGTGGTGTTTATAAAGGGTTTTATATGCGGTGACATGTCAATTGATCATGTCACTTCCAGATTAATGGATAGTCATGAAAAACAATTCATCGAAGCCGGAATTCTAATTCCTGATGACACTGATGAGATTGGACTGATTGAAGAACAGATAAGAGAGGCCGACAGAAATTCTGATGAGTATATTCTTCATATCAATCCGACACTTGACTGCAATTTCAGATGCTGGTATTGCTACGAGAACCATATCTCAAAAAGTATAATGGAAGAAAAGACTTTGCAAAACGTAAAATCATTCATTAAAACAATCGTTTCAACGTCCGAAATAAAGAGATTTCAGCTTGGATTTTTCGGCGGTGAGCCATTATTGGCTTTCAGAGAAACAGTAAAACCATTAATTGATTATTCAAGTGATCTATGCAATAAAAGCGATGTAAAACTAAGCATCAATTTCACCTCCAACGGTAGCCTGCTTGATGAGGAGATAGTTGATTTTCTATCACATCATGACTGTGGGTTTCAGATAACTCTTGACGGGAATCCGGCACAGCACGACAAGACAAGGTTTTTCAAAGGAGGTGCTGGCAGTTACGACACAATCGTAAAAAATATTCACAGTCTTATCAGAAAGGGAATCAGAGTAATCGTAAGGATTAACTTTACAGAAAAAAACATTCGTCAGTGCGGCTATATCCTAAATGACTTTTCCGATGTTTCTCCTGAAGATCGAGAAAACATTCTTTTCGATTTCCAGCGAGTGTGGCAGGAGAGAAGCAATGTTGCCGATGATACTGAGAAAGTAGCCTCCCGGATAAGAAAGGAATTTGCTTCCGCCGGATTTACCGTTATTCCAAATTACATCCCTCAAAATGTCAGAAATTCCTGCTATGGCGATAAGTTTAACCATTGCCTGATCAACTATAACGGTGAAGTGTTTGGATGTACTGCACGGGACTTCACCAATGATTACAGTCTCGGCAAGCTGATGTCTGACGGTACTATTCAATACGATATGAAAACATTGGAGCGTCGCCATAATTCAAAATTTTCTACTGATCTATGCCGGCAATGCAGGATTGCCCCATTGTGCGGCGGAGGATGCAAGCAACGAGCCATGGAAAACTCGGATCCAGATAAGTGTACTTTCCGGTACACTGAGGCTGATAAAGACCGCATAATATTGGACATTTTGGAATATCACATCGAAAACTACTGGTAAACATAGATTATGAGAACGCTATTTAAAATATTTACGTCTTTACTTGCCGCGATGTTGTCGACGGCGGCCGCACAGACTGCTACGGAAGCGCCGGTGTCCGGAGCGGAAGGAAAGATTGCGCCTGCCGATACCGTCTCATCCGTTATAGTGACAGATCTGGACGAACTGGTGGTCGAGGCGAGACGTGGATGGGTCGAGGACGATAAGATTGTGTTTGTGCCCGACAGGCATGAGAAGAATCTCTCCAACAGCGCTCCGGACCTCCTTAAGTCCATGCAGCTGCCACTGGTAAAAGTAGAGGGAAATTCCGTGACAGACAGGACTGGACAGAATGTGACCATCTTTATCAACGGCGTGAGGGCCAACGAGACAGACCTCTCGACATTCTGGCCCAAACAGGCCATACGGGTAGAATACATCGAAAATCCTGATATTTCAAAATATGGAGTGACAGGCACTATCGTCAATTTTATAATGCACGAATATGCCGCCGGAGGCATCGCCAAATTAGATCTATTTCAAAAATATCCTTTATACGGCATTTATAATGTCTCCTCAAAGTTGGAGTATAAAAGGATGACCTTTGGTCTTTTGCTGGATTTCACTACCCAGAATATCCATATGGAAAGAACAGAAGGCTATGAGCAGTATCATGATTTTTTCTATAAAGGGGAGGGATATCAACAACTTTCACATAAACTGTTCTCTTCTTCAGAACAGAAATCCAATGATTTTACCTTGACTGCAAATGCGAGATATTATACACAATCTTTTCAGGCCACACATACAGTCGCATTAGTATGGTCACACAATCCGGGAACGATGTCTACATCCTCAGATCTTTGGACTCCAAACATCTTCAATACATCGAGTTCATCTTCATTTGCAAAGTCGCATGGCTTAAGTCCCCAGATCTCAGGAAACTATTTCTGGAAGATCCGTCCCGGCCTTGGCATTACAGGCGACTGGCTCTATCAACATGCTGAAAATGATGACTATTCCAGATATTTTCTTGATGACAAGCCGGAATTTGAAAACGGGATAAAGGAGACAACCAATTCCGTCAGCCTGCAGTTGACACCGTTTTTTGTCTCGCTTTCGGGCAAATGGGGGTCTTCGCTCACTTTATCCTCATCTTTCGATTGGCATGATTTATCCTATACAGGCACAGCTGATATAAAATCCACACAATATAGAAATGAAATCTCTGCGCAGTTAAGATTTTGGTGGAGACCTGCTGTCTCGTTCAATGTAACACTGATTCCCGGAATCTCATCCTCTTACTGGCACCTTGAAAATTCAGAGCCAACCAAGAGTATTAGACCGATGTTCAATGCATCTGCCAACTGGTCGCCGTCAGATCGATTCAATCTCTCGGCATCGGTAATCTACCATCTCAATACTCCGGAGGCCGGAGAGACCAACAGTGTCATGCTCAAGGAATCAGAATTATTGTGGAGACGCGGCAACGATAAGCTAAAGAACGAGGAATCCTGGAGTACATATCTATATGCATACTGGAATCTATCAAACCATCTGTCAATATCAGGAGGTACAGGATATTCAAGAAGTATTAATGAGCCTATTCTTTATTATGAAGCGGCAGACCGAAATCGCGGAGGCGTGATACGGACGCTCATTAACGGTACTCCGAACAATGTCTGGTCAATTAATTGCGCTGTCAACGGATCGTTCCTCAACAATAAATTGAATTTTGCAGTCTCACCCTCGTGGCACTATGCATTCTCCGACGACTCTTCGTTACATTCCCTTCATTCGGTAATGGCCTCAGCTTCCGCAAGCTATAGAGTGCGTAACTGTAGATTCAGTCTTGACTACTCGTCTCCGGGAAAGTTGCTTTCCGATGCAGGCAGGGCAATTATAAAATTCCGGGACAGGATGAATTTCAGATTTACCTATGGAAACGGCAATATTTATGTATCGGCTGAGGTCAGAAACATATTCCATAAATATCGTCTGAGGACCATAGACCTGAAATCGGGCATATATTCATCCTTAATCAACCAATATGGGGTAGGAAGAGAATTTGTCGTAGCGTTCACATACACTCTTCCTTTCGGCAAAAAGACTTCCGATGACATTGAAATAACAGAAGGCACAAAGGGAAAGTCTTCAATTACCTTCAAAAGCCCGACATCTCTGTGACATTGATATATTATATTTTGCTTTATAGCACCATAATAATATGAATAAATCAAATAGAATAACTACTTTTTAATTCTCGTATCTATTTCTCCATAATTGATGATTACAATACAGGAGTAAGAGTACGTCTGTCCTTCTCCTCCCCTTTGCCATTCGGCAAGAAAGTAGACAAAAGCATTGATCTAAACCAAGACCAAACTGGAAAATCCTCAATTTCTTTCTGATTTATTATTCAAACTTTTACCGTAATGTTCAGATGCTACAGACAATTAGAAAGTTCCGACTGTGGACTTACCTGCATTCGCATGGTTGCCAGACACTTCGGACTAAAAGTGCCGATGAAATATCTGCACTCTATAACAGACATGAGTCGACTCGGCATGTCAGTTATGGATATTCTCAACTGTTTCAGTAGGCTTGATATCGAATCACGTCCGGTAAGATTGGGGATCGACTATCTTGACAGGATGCCTTTGCCGGCCATTCTTTTCTGGCAACAACGTCATTTTGTCGTCTTATATAAAATCTCAGGGAAAAACTGCTATATCGCAGACCCGGCACAAGGTAAAGTAAGATACTCCAAATCAGAATTACAGAAATACTGGATTGGTGACTCTGCCGAGAGAGGATTAGTGATTTTGGCCGATCCCGGAGAAACATTTTCCACCGAAAGAAGTGAAAAAGACAGGACGTTACTTGATTTTTTCAAATACATCGAGACATTTATAGGAAAATGCAAACGAAGCTTCATATATACTCTGCTCATTACTGTGGCCGTTCTTTTGTCTGATCTTGCGATACCGTTGCTGCTGAGCAGAACAATAGATGAAGGTATCGGCACAAAGGATATTTCATTAATCGTAATGCTGTTACTGGGTCAATTGGCAATTTCTCTCGGCAACTGGGTGTCAACAAGCGGGATGGACCTACTTCTGACTAAACTCGGACTACGGATTAATCTTAATATGGTCAGCGACTTTATGGAACGTCTGGCACGATATCCATTGTCGTTCTTTGACCGAAAAGTTTCGTCAGACCTTATTCTCAAGATTACAGATCAAACTAGGATAAAGGATTTTATCCTTGATTTTCCGAATACTTTATTCATTATCGTACTGACTTTCTCTGTCTTCTCATGTCTATTATTTCATTACAGTCCTCTTATATTCGCTATTTTTATAGCCGTATCCACCATTGAAATCCTTTGGAATCTACTGTTCCTCAATCAGAAGAAGACAATTGATTATGCGCTCTTTACCGCGACATCTGAGAATCAGAACCATACGTATGAGCTTACACACGGCATGGCCGATCTCAAAGTAAACACTGCGGAGAAATCCAAAATCAAAAAATGGAAAGAGACGCAAACAAGGCTAAACGACATCTCTCTCAAAAATTTTTGGCTCGGAGCAAAACAGAACGGAGGTCATCTTCTCATATCAAGAACTAAGGAACTCTCGATATTAGGTATCGGTGCCGCCATGGTGATAAGCGGAGATATGACATTCGGAGTTATGATGACCCTTAGTTACATTACAGGACGACTCGCACAGCCCTTTTCACAGATCTCCTCTGAAATAAACAGTCTACAGTCGGCAGTCCTTTCATATCAAAGAATCAATGAAGTGATCGAAGACGACAAGGATATACGAGGCAATCTTCCATACAAAAATTCCAATATGGAATTCAGGAATGTATGGTTCAGATATCCGGGAGCATCCTCGCCGTTCGTTATAAGGAATTTCAATATGAAGATATCCCCCGGGCAGGTGATTGCGTTGGTCGGCGAAAGCGGATGCGGCAAATCTACACTTATAAAACTGATGCTGGGCTTCTATCTGCCACAAAAGGGGGAACTCAGACTGTCGGATGTGCCTGTAAACAAACTCGACTGCACTGACTGGATATCGCATTGCGGAGTTGTAATGCAAGAGGCACGGATATTCTCATCATCCATCCTTGAGAATATTGCTATGTCTGATGAACATCCTGATGCCACACGGGCTATGGAAATCCTTAAGTCTGTCGGTCTGGACAATTTCATATCTTCGCTGCCGATGGGAATACATACGTTGCTCGGAGTATCGGGCATCGAAATGAGCGGGGGCCAGAAGCAACGGCTCATGATCGCAAGAGCACTTTACAAAAATCCGGATATACTTTTTCTGGACGAAGCCACTTCTTCGCTCGATGCCAACAATGAAAAACTTATTGTGGAAAATATTAGAAATCTACGCCGCGACAAGACAATTGTAATAGCCGCCCATCGTTTGAGCACTGTCTGTAATGCAGACCATATCATTTTTATCAAGGAAGGAGAGATAATCGAATCCGGAACGCACGACTGTCTTATAGAGTTGAACGGAGAATACCGCAGGCTTGTACAAAACCAACTTCAGCTTTCAGTCTGACGAGTCAATAATGTCATCAGCTTAAAAGAAAGGTTCCGCGTTGTTCCGCTTGGTCCGCGGGATATTGAGGGATTGGCCCTTAGGCCGACCTCAATCCGCGTTTCCCTTCCTTCCATTACTCCTACCCATGTCTTGCTGATTGTGGTTGGTTATGGTGTTTTTTTGGGGTGGCCCTACAGGGCACTTCCCCGATGGCCGTGTTTCAACCAGGCGTAAAATGACCCTACGAGACATTTCACACCTGACCGGGGGATTGAGATCGGCGGCCTCCTTCAGTCGATATTGAAGAGCCGCTCGATGTGTCCTGACTGCGCCATACGCTCCACCGGGAGATGGATCAGCGACACCGGTTCTATAAGGGCTATGTCGTCGCAGGTCTTCGAGGCCACATCAAGCTCGTGGGTGGAGAAGAGGATACATTTCCCGCGTTCATGGGCAAGAGCGCTCAGCAGACGCGCCAGCCGGAAACGTCCCGGCAAGTCAAGAAATGATGTGGGCTCGTCGAGAAGAATGTTGGGCGTATTTTGCGCGAGAGCCCTCGCGATCATGATTCTCTGGCACTCCCCGTCGCTCATGGTCTCCATCGTACGGAGCGCATAGTCGCGCATCCCCACGGCGTCGAGCGCATCATATACAGCCTCCTTGTCCTCCGCCTGCATACGTCCTATCCAGTTGGTATAGGGAGCGCGTCCCACAGCCACGACATCCTCGCAGCGCATGGAGGCTATGCGCACACGCTCGGTGGTGACGAAAGCTATCATTTTTGCCGTCCTGTCGGCTCTGAGCGAGCGGATGTCACTGCCATCAAGCCGCACTGTGCCGGAATAGCTGCGGTTGAGCCCGGCGATAGCGCGCAGCAACGTCGACTTGCCTGTGCCGTTGCGACCTATGAGCGCAGTGAGTCTGCCACCGGCAAAAGTCGTGGAGACACTGTCGAGCAGCCGGCGGTCGCCGAAACCTATGGAGAAATCTTCAAGCGTAATCATATCAGCGCCGGTATTTGAGCACTACCCACACCACTACAGGTACCCCCAGCAGGGCAGTGATGGCGTTGACGGGGAGTGTAAAGAGTTTGGAGACTATGTCGCAGAGGAGCATCAGAGCCGCTCCGGCGAGCATGGAGCCCGGGAGCAGCACGCGGTGGTCGCTGTCGCGGAGGAGCATCCGCGCGATGTGAGGCACAGCGAGTCCGATGAAACCGATAGGCCCGCAGAAGGCCGTAACCGTACCGGCGAGCAAGGTCGTGGATAGGAAGATCAGCGCCCGCGAGCGGTGGATGCGCAGACCCATGGTGAGAGCGTATTCCTCACCGAAGAGGAGCAGATTGAGCGGCTTTATGGTGACGACGCCCAATATAAGTCCGGCGATGATTGCCGGCACCAGTATCCACAATTGCGTAAGAGTGACATCACCGAGCGAACCCATGGTCCAGATGACGAACGATTTGAGCGACTGCTCGCTGCTCAGATACTGAAGTATCTGCACGACTGCCCCTATGGCCGAGGAAAACATCATGCCGAGTATGAGTATTATCATGATGTCCTTGATACGACGCGCCGCGGCGGCGATGACTGCGAGCACCGCCCCTGCGCCTATCCAGGCAGCTGCCGCGATGCTTAGCGACCCTCCCACCCCCGCGAGGACCACAATAGCCACTCCGAGGCTCGCTCCGGCGCTGATGCCGAGCAGATATGGACCGGCAAGCGGATTGCGGAAAAGGGTCTGCATCTGGAGACCGCTCACAGAGAGCGCGGCGCCCGCGAGCAACGCCACCACCGCCTTGACCAGCCGGATGTTGATGACTATTTTAGCAGTGGCGGCAGGACATTCTCCACCCGTGAGCGCAGCCGCCACATCACGCAGCGGTATACCCGACGCACCTATGGAGAGGTCCGTGATGAAGAGAAGCAGAGTCAGCAGACTCAGAGTTATAAATATTATTACTGTATGGCGCTCCCGCATAGTCTTCTCACTTCAACTGACGGTAATATACAAACTCCTCCCCCACCATCTGAGGATAAAATATCTTCACGAGATCGCGAAGTATAAGGTCCGGGCGCACTATCCCCGACTCGTAATAGTCGTTGCCGCCGGCCGGGGTGAGCCGCCGATTGTTGTTGTATACCCTCCCCTCCCGCAGCACTTCAAGGTCTGTGAATTTGGGACACATCTGCCGGACCTCGGCAAGCGAGACAGCTCTCCCGGGGGTCAGCCACACATCCGCTTTGGAGACAAGTGTGTACGCCTCCTCGATGTCGATGACTTCTGAAGCGTTGCTGCTGTTGTCAGGGTAAATATACTGTCCCCCTGCATCGGATATCAGCCTTACGGTGTAATTCTGAGTGGAAGGCATATACCACGCGTCGTTGTATGGAGTATTGAGCATCACCACAGGACGCCGGAGAGACTTGCCGCCTCCGGACTGCAGATGATCCGCCACCTTCCTCTTGAGCAAGTTGTAATCGCGCGGTATCGGAGCGAAGGTCTCCACCCCCCTCTCACGCTGTCCCAGTGTCTCGGCTATCGCTACGAGCCACTCGGCCTTGCCGAGCGGCGACTCCTCGAGATAGTCGCCCACATACATATAGGGCACCCCGAGCTCCTTGAGCTTAGCCTCCATAGGACTTGCTCCGTTGACACCGTAGAGGAGCACCAGGTCCGGGGAGAGGCTCAGAAGTGTCTCATAATTGACATTCCCCTCGTAGCCGATGTCGGCCACGAGCCCCTCCGCAGCTCTCTTCAGTATGGTCGGATTGGAGATGAAGTCTATGCCGGAGACACCTACGACAGCATCAACGGCGCCGACGGCATCGAGCATGGCCACATGGGTGGAGGAGGTGGCGACAATCCGGTGCGCGTCACCATGCAGTATCTCTCCCTCAAAACCGGCAGGAGCCCGCTCATCGCCGCGGAGTATCAGGATATCTCTCGCCACACTGTCCGCCCCCTGCCACGGATTGCGGACTGATATCAGGCGGCTCTCGCCGGCTTCGGGTGCGAGTATTTGAAAACCGCCTGCATATTCGGGCGCATATACAGTATCGGTAAACAGTTGAGTGCTCTTTCCACCGCTCCCGGAGCGGCCCGTACATCCGGGCGCTATCGCCGCCGTGAGCATCAGCAGGACGGTCAGCAGGACGGTCGGCAGAACTTCTGCGCCCGCTGTGTAATTATATCTTCCGGCATTCATCGGCTATCCGATTTTACTCTTGTCCCTCAGGATAAAGATTTGATATTTGAATTGATATATTCTGTCATGGCGGCGGGATCGTCACATCCGAGGAGATACTTGTCACCGTTGCGGAGTCTCAGGAGAAAGCAGTCGGAGGCTTTGCCGTAGTATGCGGAATAGAGTCCTATGTCTCCCTCGCGAAAAATACCCCAATAGCCCATGAATCCACCGGAGGCGAAAAGCCGGATAGCTCCCATGGTGGGTTTGAAGAGCTCGACGCTCTCCACTCTAAACATAGGTATCCGCTTTCTCCTTAACAGAGAAGTAACTGTGATATAATCCTCATCCGCCTTTATGGTCAGCGGAGCATAAAGCATCGCGAAGACCACCATAACGAGGAAAAGAGCCAGCAGGGTGTAGAACACTGACTTCACAGGATATGCCGCCGCACATGAGGCAATCATCACTACAGCTATCACTATGGTTAAAACTACGGAATATGTGCTGAGTCTGACTTTAGATTTCATATCATCTTTCTTTATGCGATGCAAATTTAATCATAATTGCCGATAATCGAAGCTCAATCCACTTGCGCATTAAGAAATTTGTATTAAATTTGCGCTGTAATTTGGTGACCGACCCGCAACCCCATGGTTGCGGCAAAGTTTAAAAGGGAACAGGGGTGCGATTCCCCGACAGACCCGCTGCTGTGATTTCCAGAAAATCCCTCCGGCACAGATACCAAGTCACTGTCAACACTCGAGGTTGGCGGGAAGGCTCCGGAGAGATGGAATAAGTCAGAAGACCTGCCATATTGCATTGACCGTATTTCCGGCTCCCGGGACTGGGCCGCAGTGTCAGAGAGAAGTATGCAGGGATTCACATTCGCGGGCTGTCCGCGATATCCTCCTGCATATTCTATACAGCGCAAATATGGGTCTGCTGATTCAGGCGCGCATCTCGACTTCATTGGCATCCTTTCCCACGGGCCGCATCGCGGTCGCTGAGAAGGGATATTTTTTTGTAACTATAATCAAAAGCCAATGAAAACAACAATTACTTTGCTACTTATGGCATTGCCGGCCATGCTGCCGACAGCAATGCGTGCCGCTGAGACAGCCGAGGAGACAGCGGAGACACTGAGTGTGGTATTTTCCGAAGAGACCAAGAGCGTGGCCTATGGAGGTTCAGTGCTGCTTGAGGGTACGGTAAGCGGCGGTACAGCTCCTTACACCTATCTCTGGTCAGCGCAGGATGGCGAAGAGCTCGGTGTCGAAGCGACGCAACGCATCAGACCTGCAGCTCCCGGATACTTCACGCTGACCGTGACATCCTCCGACGGACAGACGGCATCCGGACGTGTGGCAGTGGAGGTGACAGGTGCTCCCATGCAGGTCGCCACATTCGATGACAACGCCCTCGCGGAGGAGAGTCATTTCACACCTCAGGGAGACGGCAGTTTCTATTCCGGCACCTTTGCCTTCAACTATGGCGGCATGCCGGAGTATGATTTCTGGTACGGCTATACACTGAGCAGCGAGACCTCCACTGAATATACCGGACTGGCCGATCAGTTTCGCAGCGCGCCCGGAGGTGGTATGGAATCAGCCAATTTCGCGGTGGGCTATCCGCAGGGACTCACTATCCGGCCCGTGGGCTCTGAAGGGGGTGCGGTAATTCCCGGCTTCTATGTCACCAACTCCGCCTATGCCTACACCTCCATGCTCAACGGAGACGCATACGCCAAAAAGTTTGCGCAGGGGGACTGGTTTAAACTTACGGCAGTCATCACCGGCGCCGATGACACAAAAAGCACCGTGGATCTGATGTATCTGGCGGATATGCGCGATGAGAATCCTCTTGAGCATTATATACTCGCCGACTGGGAGTATGTGGACCTGTCGAAGTACGGTGCCATCAAGTCCATCTATTTCAATTTTGACGGCAGCGACAAAGGCACCTGGGGACTCAACACCCCGACTTATCTCTGCATCGAGGACTTCGGCACTGAGCCTTACGGTGAAGAGAAAAGTCTCGAAGTGGGCGAAAACGGCGTAGACTTGAGCGGATACTTCCGCATCGACGCCGACGGGACACGCACAGAGTATTCATGCCGTCAGCTCTCAGGCGAAGAGTCGCTGCAAGTGACTCTCGATAAAGACGGCAGGATATATCTCACCCCCGTGGAACAGACTGACGCGCAGTCCGAGGCCGCTGCATCGGCCACCGCACTCGTGTCGATGCATCAGAAAGGGCGCACACAATATCTCTATCTTACCCTGACGGAAGATGACACCGTCGGTATCCGCAATATTGACGATGCCGCCGAAGATGTCCGGATCGAGGTAAGCGGCTCCGCACTTCGCGTAAGCACCGCAATGACAGATTACAGCATAGAGGTATTCGAGGCATCGGGGGTATGCCGGCACTCCTCCGCAGGACATAGCGGCACGACTGTCGTAGAGGGTGATTTCACACCGGGTATTTACATCGTGAAAGTCACTTCCGACTCCTGCTCAGAAGTTAAGCGGATACTGATGAAATAACAAGACAACACATTTTTTACAGCTTTATACTCCTTTTGTCGAAGAGGGTGTGCCACAATCAGTTTTAGGCACACCCTCTTATCTTTATGCTTGTCATCACGCATTTTATCTGCCTATCCAATGTTAAACCTTGTTAATAAATGTTAATGAGTGGGGGGTAATTTGGAACATTGCTTCTGAAAAAGTACCTTTGCGCTCGATTTCTACTACAAAACCTACTTTCTATAGGTTAAATCTTTGCAGAACACATATATTCTCCTATGAAAAGAGTAATTTTTATTCTTTTTCTGATATCTGTATGCCACATACGTAGCCTTTCAGGCGATTTTGCTCTAAAGACTAACCTGCTGTATGATGCGCTACTCAACGCCAATATAGGCGCGGAGATGCGCGTCGCGCCCAAATGGTCGGTGGACTTGTCGGGCCAGGTGAATTTCTGGACCCTCAGCAGACAGCGCAAATGGAAGAACTGGATGGTGCAGCCGGAGGCCCGCTATTGGCTTTGCGAAGCGATGGGCGGTCACTTTTTTGCGGCTCACCTGATAGGTGGCGAGTATAATGTAGGCTCTCTATCTTTACCGGACAACTTCATGGGCACGGATTTCAAAAATCTGCGCGACAACCGTTATCAGGGCTGGTTTGCCGGAGCGGGCATCGGCTACGGTTACACTTGGCTGCTCCATAAGCATTGGAGCCTTGAGGCGGAAATAGGCGCCGGATGGATCTACAGCCGCTATGACCGCTATGAATGCCCGGGATGCGGACGCAAGGTGGAGTCAAACAAGACACACAATTACTTCGGCGTCACCAAAGCGGCGGTAAACCTGATTTACGTATTCTGACAGAGATACAGCAGGCAGACACAACTATTAAACTCTCACGATTACTATGAAACGATATATATTGTGGCCACTGATGGCGGCTATGGCGTGTACACTGACTCACGCCGCCGGCGAAGACGCGGAGACTGCCGTGTCTGAATCTCGTCCCGACAAAGGCGCCATTACTCTTGAGAAGGGCGATATACACGTGGACTTGACGCTTGACCTCCGCCAACAGAAGGTGAAATCCGAGCAGGCAGTGGTCTACACCCCCATGCTTGCCGCCGGAGGTGACAGTATCGCACTCCCTGCAATAGGCGTCTACGGCAGAGCGAGATATATCCGCCATGAACGCGGCAATGACGGCGACATGACAGTGCCGCCGGTGATATTCAAAGCCTCCCGAGCGCCCGAAGCCTACGCATACCACGCCCAACTCCCATATACCCCGGCGCTTGAGGGTGCCGAGCTGGTGGTGAGCCGCAAGATATACGGATGCGCAGCCTGCGCCAAGGGTGAAGATAAGTATCCTACAGGCATCGCTATGCTCACAGAGCCGAAGATTGATTACAGCGACTCATACATGACCGCTGTCGTCAAGATGGACACTATGAAAATCCGCGAGCTTTCCGGACGCGCCAATGTGGAATTCCAGGTCAACCGAACGGTGCTTCTGCCGGACTTCCGCAACAACGCCGAGGAGCTGGCAAGTGTGCGCGCAAGTATCGACTCCGTGCGCGATGACAAGGACGTCACCATCAAAATGATTAAAATTACCGGATATGCCTCACCCGAAGGATCATACGCCAACAATGAGCGACTGGCCGACGGACGCACAGAGGCACTCCGGCAATATGTGGAGAATTACTACAAATTTCCTGCAAGTCTCGTGCAGACTGCATGGATCGCTGAAGACTGGGACGGCCTGAGGGAGAGAGTTCAGAAGAGCGACATGATGGTCCGCGACGATATCCTCCGGGTAATCGACGACCCATCCCTGGCTCCGGACGCCAAAGACGCGCGGCTCAAGAAACTCTTCCCGCAGGAATATGCATATATTCTGAAAAACATCTACCCCTCCCTGCGACACACTGACTATCGCATAGAATACGTGGTGCGCGTATACAGCGACCCGAAAGAGATACTCGAAGTGATGCGTACACGCCCGGATCATCTCTCGCTCGGCGAATTCTGTTTTGCCGCAAAGGATATGGATCCGGCCTCCGACGAGTATGCCGAAGTAATGCAGATAGCGGTGCGTACATATCCCGATGAGCCGGCCGCCAATCTCAACGCCGCCAATGTAGCTCTGCGCCGTGGAGATACGGAAGCCGCCGGGAAATACCTCGCCAAGGCCGGCGACTCCGCGCAGGCGACACACTCACGTGGTGTGTACGCGCTTATGACCGGCGACCTCGACAATGCCGTGAGACTGCTCAAATCTTCGGCCGCCTCCGGAGTACCGCAGTCACAGGGGATGCTCGAGCAGGCTGAGAAGCTTCGCGACTATCGCTCGAAAGTTGCAAAGTGAGACGGCATGCAAGGTATATTTGAAAATAATACATTATTAACTAATAAATTATCATCATGATGAAATCCAAGTATTTATTCGGCGCACTCGCAGCTATGGCGCTTGGCCTGACGGCTTGCTCCAGCGAAGAGCCCGGACCGGATGAAAGCGCCAACTTCCAAGGCACGCGCTACATGGCTGTCAACATCCGCACTATCGGAGACACCAAAGCTCTGCCGGATGACGCCACTGACTTTGAAGAGGGTATCGGCCAAGAGAACGCCATCACTACAGAGACAATCCGCTTCTACTTCTTCACAGCCGACGGCGCCCCCTTCCTCATGCAGCAGGCCAATGTCAACGGTACTGTCACCAACACCAATATGGTGAAGCCTCTGGAGCTGTCATCGACCACCACCAACGGACAGGAGAATAGAGACATCTCCGGTGTGCTTGTGCTCGGCACCGCTTCCCATGGATATGAAGGTGAAACTCCCAGCAAGGTTATCGCCGTGGCCAACCCGAAGCAGACCACATTCGAGAGTCTCTCCAACATCTCTATCTCTGACTTCCAGGGGAAGACCGCTGTGCTTAACAATCTCAATTTCGACACATTCTCCATGACCAGCTCCACCTACTTGGACGGCGCAAACAAAATCATCTGCTATACAGATGTCTCCGGCCACATATACTCTGACGCCGGCACCGCCAAGACCAATCCCGCCCAGATTTATCTGGAGCGTCTCGCCGCAAAGGTGCGTGTGACCGGTCTGGGCACATACAATGTGAAGAAGAAGGAGGAGAACGGCGACCTCGTGGACGCTAAATTCATGATCAGAAAGCAGGACGGAGCAGCCGTAGAGACTACCGTGCAGGTTGAGCTTCAGGGATGGCGTCTTATCAACAGAGCCACTTCCACTTACGCCCTCAAGAATATCGCCGGCCTTGCCGACAACGAGCCTTTCCCCGACTGGAACGACTCCGGACGCCACCGCTGCTACTGGGCCAATACCAGTGCAAACGCTGAAACTCATTTTGTAGACAAGACTTTCGATCTCGACAATCCCTCCTTGTTCACAACCGGCAATTACGACCCGAGCAAACCTACCGAGAATATCATCTATACCTACGGCAACACCAGATATCAGGTGTCTGAAGGCAACCCCGCTTCCGACCGTTCCACTATGGCTACAGGCATCGTTGTCAAGGCTGTCATCAAGGATGAGGAAGGCGATCCCATTGACCTCGTAAGATGGGGCGCGGAGTATTTCACTCTTGATTATTTCAAGCAGGTGGTCATCAACGCATGGAACACTACTGAGGGCAACACACATTACGAAGCCTCTGATGTACAGCTGGTAGAGGACGGCACTAAGAAGAACTATTACAAAGTCCAGGTGGCCGGCAATGACTTCGGCGGACGTTTCACCGACATCTACTGGTGGAAAAACGGTGTCACCACCTATCGCTCTAACATCCTGCATTACGACGGTGCGGACAAGAAACTGCTCGGAGTGGTACGCAACCATATCTATGACTACAAATTCACCAACGTCATCGGACTGGGACTTCCCGGTGAGGACCCCGTCAATCCGCCGACACTTGTAGAGTCATATCTCGCCGCTGTAGTCAATGTGCTCAACTGGCGCATCATCAGTAACGAGACAGTGCTCGAATAATACTCTATCCGAACAATCAGGCCTTTATTACAGGCATCAGAAAAAAAATCCATATCTTTTCAGGGCGTTGCGGACCGACGCCGCGACGCCCTGAAATAATCCTGCACTATGTTTAAATCTATCGGCAAAGAGATATCGAAGTGTTTGGCTACAGCTGCGTTCGGAGCGGCTATGGCCGTGGCTCTGACAGGATGCGATCTTGTCAGAGAGGAGAGCGACTGCGTGGCGAGCTACAACATCGTAAACTTTGTCTATGACTATAATCTGAAGTATGCAGACGCGTTCGACCACGAGGTGGAACGTGTGACGCTCTTCGCCTTCGACCATGAGAGCGGAGTGCTGGTAAAGCGCATACAGACGCTCAGCGCCGACCTCGACGCCGACCACAGCCTGGTGCTCGACGTGGAGCCCGGCGACTACGACCTGCTCGTGTGGGCCGGTGATTACGATGACTCCTTCGACATCGCCGCAGGCGAAGAGGGGGTAAGCACTATCGAGGATTTTCACGCATATATGCATCGCACGGAAGAGTCCGGCTCTGCTCATGTGCGCAGCGAGCTGGCCTCGCTCTACCACGGCCTTGTAAGTGTGGCGCTCCCGTACGCAAGCCCTTCGCGCCCCAATCGTGTAACAGTGCCTCTTGTCAAGGACACCAACGCGGTAAGAGTGGTGCTTCAGCAGATCAGCGGTGAACCCGTGGACGCCTCCGATTTCAATTTCACCATCACAGATGCCAACGGCTGGCTCAACAGCGACAACTCGCTGCGCGACACCGAGCGCATCACCTATCATCCCTTCCATCTGCAGACCGGCACGGTCGACATCAACAACAATCCCGAAGACCTGCCGGGCTCCGGGCTGAGAGCAGAGGCTCTGTCAGCTGTATTCCCCGCTGCATTCCCGGCAACACTCTCCGACAGCCGCTCGGCGCTCACCGCCGCGCTGGCAGAATTTTCCGTAGGTCGTCTCACGACTCAGGCGGACCCTATTTTGCACATTACACGTCAGGACGGCTCGACTGTGCTCAGCGTCAACATCCGCGACTATGCCCTCCTTGTTAAGGGGGAGACACACCGCGACATGGATGCGCAGGAGTATCTCGACCGTCAGGACGAATATAATATGACCTTCTTCCTCGATAGAAATTCCAAGTGGATGAGCACCGTTGTGGTCATCAACGACTGGAGAATCATCTTCAACGAGGGACCTGCAGAATAATCTTTTAAGCCCACACCCTTTTCAACACATACCTTGCGACAGCGATAATGTACAGCAGCCATAACTACATACAGGCTATATGTATGGAAATGCTTACCCGGCTTTCCGACGCATTACGGCACAGGACTCTTCTCCTGACGGCCGCCGCTGTCTGCACCCTCTTCGCTGCGTCATGCGCCGGAGAGGAGGACGACATCCCCGAGGAGGGCACTGTCGGCGAAGTATGGTTATCCGTCAAGCTGCAGGAGATGGCTCCCGGCAAAAGCATCCCGGTGGCAAGAGCCGCCGGTGCGCCCGCAGATCCGGATGGACATCCCGACGAAGAGGGTATAGAGGCTGAAAACTATATCGACGTCGACGACATGAGCATAATGCTCTTCGACGCCGACAGCAAACTTGTAGCAGTCTTCGGCGCCAATGAATATAAGGTGACACGCGAAAGCTCCGGGATATACAGCCTGCTCCTTAAGACCACCACGGACCGCTTCGAATTCGCCTCCGGAGGGAGCGGTGACATGACCTTCACCATGATGATACTGGCCAATCTTCACGGCACAGGCGACGGTGACGGAGCATTCCCGCTGACATATCTGCTCAACACGCCACAGGCGCTCTCGCAGACACACAGAGGATTCGGTTACACCGGGATCGCCGACGGCAATCCCTGGACACCATCCATAGCCGACGGCCGACTGATACCCATGGCCGGTACTGTCACCGCCACTATATCCGAAGACGCGCTCAAGGCCGGAAACTCGCCGGACAACGCGGTGCCGCTCCCCGTAATATATATGCAGAGGGCCATGGCACAGGTACGGCTTATTGATGCCGTGGCCAACGACAATTTCAAAATCACCGGCATGACGCTCCACGGATGCGCTGCGCGAGGAGCCTACCTGCCGGAGCTCTCCGCCAATTCCGGATGGATGTACAATACCGAAGTGCTCGAATACGCTACCTCAGGCACCGACTGGTATGACACCGATTTTAAGCTCCCCTCACAGCCGATTACCTATGCCAACACCAGGGGCGACAGCGGAGTCATGATCGCGGGCAAATCATATGACGGCTTCAGAATTTACGTACCCGAGTATGACCGCACTGCCGCATACGGAAAGACTGCGCCTACTCTTGAAATCTTCGTTTATGACAAGACCTCCGGCGAGACTCTCACTTTCACATATACTTTCCCATCGGCCGACGGCACCGGATATACGGACTTCGTGCGCAATCATATATATGAAGTCATCGTGTCCGACATAAAAGTCGAATCCGAGATTTCTCTGAAATTTACTTACGGCATCTGTCCCTGGGTGACACCTCCTGCCATAGACATCCCCTCGTTTGACCGGCCGGGAGACAGGACTCCTTCCACAAGCAAATGCATACTATGGACGTTACACTGATATTACACAGATATAGACTGATCATGACAGCCGCGGTATGCCTGCTGGCCGCCATGCTCACATCATGTGTCGACGATACAATTGACGGCGAAGGAAAGCGTGAGCACGTGATGATAAGGCTTAAGGTTGACTTGCCGTCGATGAACACCGTGACGCGCTCCGATATCAGCGAAGGGCTCGACCGGCGCGTGGAATCCCTCTGGATCGGCGTCTACAAGGCCGGCGGCGACGGCGCGCGCACAGGCATGATCGATGTGAAAGACCCGGAATCGCTTGACCATAACAACAATGAAGCCGAAGTGAGCCTCAATGCCATGACCGGCGAAAGCTATATTGTCGCCGTGGCCAACTATACCGACCGTCACGCCACCGATGCCGAAGGGAATGAGGTAAATCTCGCGGACGCACTCGCCGACGCCGACACATGGCAGAAATTTCAGCAACTCTCTGTCATGTGGAGAGCAGACGGTCTCATATCCACCGACGTGCCCGTCAACCCTCTCCTTATGAGCGGACATTATATGGCGCAGACACATCCCGACGGGTCCTATACCGAGATTGAACCGGTGAACATCCCACGCACAGGCATACTCCCCGGCTCCGTACATCTCAGGCGCCTTGTATCTCAAGTGCGGTTTAATGTTACCTACAACACTGACAATATCGCTGACTTTGAAATCATCGGATGGCGGGTGTGCAATCTTCCCAACAGCAGCTGGATTGCGGAGAGAGCTTCCGGCACAATCAATGCCGGAGACGTGCGACAGGCCGCTTCGGGAGCGGACTCCTTTCAAAATACGGCTGAGTCCTCACTCACTGTCAAGGACGGAGCGAAATGGTCATTTGACTGGTGGCAGCTTGAAAACAAGCGCACCGGACTGACGCCTCCATCATCATTGGCAGACCCGTACCAATACCGCGAAGAGGAATACAAGGATGCTTCGGGAGCCAACACGGGCAAATATAAGTCACTCGTGGAGTCTGCTGACTCCGATGACCCCAACAACAACGCCACATTCGTGGAATTCAAAGTCCGCATGACACTTAAGGTGGATGAAAACGGCAACAGCATCGCCGGCAATCAGATGCGTGTCTTTGACGGAGTATATACCGTCCATCTCGGATACTGCGAAGGGAGCGGAGCCGCCAAGGCCATGGATTTCAACGCCCGACGCAATACCCGATATACCTACAATGTCACTGTCAACAATGTCAGAAGCATCATGGTGGAAGCCGAGACAGATAAGGAGATGATACCGGGCTCTGAAGGCATCGTCTCCGACGTGACCGAACAATTCGTGCAGCTCGACTCACACTACGGTGTATTCAACATCTATCTCTCCGACAGCGACCTTGAAGTGTTTGACTATCTGATACGCTGCTATGACGAAAACGGCAGTATGGTGCTTATTGACAGCAAGCAGTCCGCCACAGTGCCATCTTCTTCGTCACCGTTACGTAAGTATCTCAACTGGATAGAGATACGCACTACAACTTCAGCAAGTACACTCAGTGCCTACAAGCCGCATCCCGGATCGAGAAAAAACGGATACACCTATTATCTGGATGAGTTCAAGAGCAAAATAGAGGACGGCACCATCAAGGCCGGCTATTTTACCGTTTTCTTCAACGAGTATGTCTACGAGACTTCCACCACCGGCAATGAGACCTCCGGACAGGCTTGGCACGGATATGTCAACAAGCCGGACCGACAGGCCTGGATACGTGTGCTCGAAGAGAAATCCAGCGATGGAGAAAGCTCCTACTTCAAATCAAAATACGCCTTTTCGCAGAAGTCCATACAGACTTACTACGACGACACCTCGGCCACTGCAATGGGAGTGGAACATACCAACGAGAGCTACGGACTTAATCTGAGGGCAAATGCCCATGGCTCCGACGCCGACAACGGGCGTTACAATACCGCAAGATTCATAAGAAACGGCACATGGAATAACAACAGCTATTCCTGGAGCTCTTATATCACTCCGACAAAGGCACAGAGCGTCAATGCCATCAACAACATCCAGGGTGTCACCCGAGATGCCGCGACCCATCCCCTGCCGGCGCTCGCCGCTTTCTCAGGCTCTGTCTCCGCATCCTCTTATGATCCGGACCAGAATACCTCGCGCAAGTATATAGAGGCGCGCAACGCCTGCACCAACCGCAACCGCGACCTTGACGGCGACGGATATATAGATGCCAACGAATTGCGGTGGTATGTCCCGACCTCCAACCAGATTATCCGCATCATTCTCGGACGCCGCTCGCTGGCATCACCCATTATGGACTATCAGAGCAACAGCTCGCTGGCAAGCACCACCACCGGCAATCTGCCGAGTCTGATCATCTACGGATCCAACGGCATTGTCGTATGGGCTATGGAGGGCATGTCCACTTCTGACTGGGGGAGATACTATCAGGGTGCGCCATGGAATGTGAGATGTGTGCGCAACCTCGGCACCGATATGTCGGGCACTGACTTCGCTGCTACAGTGACTCCTGCATACCGGGCAAGAGCCGGAGCCACCAATACTGTCGAGATGGTATATTACGATGACAAATCTGTGAGATCAGAGAAGATGCACAGTATCATACCGCATACTATCGCCGATCAGGACTACAACCGTGTATACAACGCCTTCCAATATAGCGACGCGCTTACACTCGGCGACCTCAACGGATACAGCACTTACGGCAGCGACTGGGCCACATGGCTGCGCACCACCAATCCTTGCAGCGGCGTATCATCGCTTAGCGGCACCGGATGGCGTATCCCCAACCAGAAGGAGATTACCATCATGATGACTCAGGGTATCACGCCAAGCTCACTCTATCTGCCCTCGGCCACATTCTCTTTCTACAACAATGCCGGCGTCGGTGTTTGGGACAATTCACTTCTTGACATCGACAATTTCAAAATCATGTGTATTACCACGTGGAAAACCAGTACGCAGCAGCCGTACTCTTCATTCAGCGGGAGCGGCACAGTAATCAGATGTGTCCGCGATGTGGACTGACGGATGTTCTTCTTATATATCAAGTAGTGGTCTGATGAAAAAGCTGTATCAAATATTTCCGCTACTGGCCGCCATGGCACTGCTCATGGCGTCGTGCGGATCTTCGGGCGACCGCAAAGGAGATCAAGGGAGCGCCTCGGCGCAGGCTCTCCCTGACGGCCTGGAACTGCCGTTGCCGCAAATACCGGCTTCGCTCACTACCCCGGAGGAGAGGGCGGATTATCTGGCGCTGCATTTCTGGGACACCATGGACTGGCGCGACAACGGCAACGCGCTCGACACTGTCTTTGTAGAGCAGAATTTCGCCAATTTTCTCTCCGGGCTCCCCTATACCACAGAGAAGGGACTGCAAGAGGCGGTAAAGTCTCTTCTGGACAAAGCAAAGGCCGCAGGCGCGCCGCAACTTGACTTTTTATACGCAGTAGCTGAAAAATATCTGTATCAGCAGGACTCCCCGATGCGCGACGAGAGGATCTTCCTCCCCTTTGTGGACTGGGCTATTGCCACCGGCTACCACACGGAGAGGGCACAGGAGCGGCATGCCGAGATAATGCGCAACAGACCCGGCACTCCGGCCACAGACTTCACCTTTGAACTTCGCGGCGGAGGCAAATCATCATTGGCCGCTATGCAGGGCACACCAGTGCTGCTGATGTTTTACGAGCCGGACTGCGACAACTGTCATGAAGCGGAGCAGAAACTGAAAGTTTCCGCCCGATTCAGAGAGGCCATAGCATCCGGACAGCTGCAGATGCTCGCCATATATGTAGGAGAGGACCGCGACCTATGGACCGGACATGCTGCCGCGCTTCCGCAAGACTGGACAATAGGCATTGACTCCGACATGATAATAGATGACAATGATCTATATCATATCGGAGCCACTCCTTCATTTTATCTCATAGATGATCTGGGAACTGTAATCCTTAAAGATGCTGATCTTGCAGAAGTAGCTTACAGGCTGCAGTTCTGACATCGCCTCTATCGACGACGCTCCGGACCACGATGGCGGTCATCATGATGATGATGTTTGCGGTGCTCTTTCTTCATCTTCTTATGATGCTTCCTGCAGTCCTTGCAGGGCTTGCGGTGACCCGGCGGCACAAAGCGGCAGCGATGATGGCAGTGATGGCGTCCGCAATAGCCGTAAGTCGGTACATCATAATAGCGGAAACCGTCATTGGTCAGCACATAATGTACTCCTCCTTCTGAATCTATACCGAAATAGCCGTAGTCGCCCACCACGAATACTGTCGGAGACTTGGCGGCAGCTTCAGATGCTGACGTGAATAAAGGAGCGAGCATCAGCGTAACAATCGCGGAGATGACAATACTTCTTTTCATAGTCGTAAAGGTATAACAGGAGCGGACTCCAAGGTTAATTTGTAATATAAACAAGCAAAACCCCAAAACAGTTGGAAGCCCCGGCAATCGCGGAGCACAAACAAAATGATTAAGAGCGCGCTCTAAAGATAGTGTATAATAAAAGAGAGGGTGTATCAGAATTCTGATACACCCTCCTCTGGGCGGAGTGACCGAGATTCGAACTCGGGATACGCTTTTGGCGTATACACGCTTTCCAGGCGTGCCTCTTCAGCCACTCGAGCATCACTCCAATAAGCTGTATTTGCTAAGCTGTATTTGCTGAGCTGTATTTGTCGGAAAAGGGGGTCTGAATTGCTTCTCTTTCGCTTTTCCAACGCGAAGTTAATGCTATTTTTTCAATCTGCAAGCGTTTTCTCACTCTTTTTTTGCTAATTTTGTAAGAATTTATGACTCTATTTAGCATAGAGTATACTCAAATCCTTAAATATCAGGATTATGAAGTCATTCGATAAAATATCATGCATCTGCGCCGCCGCTCTGCTCGCTGCTTGCTCAGGGACCAACAAGGGCAACGGGCAGTTTGACGAGGGTTTTCAAAAACTCTCCGACGGGGACAAGGTGGCATACGTAATGCAAAACGCCTCTCCGGATTCTGTGGCCCGATTTATTGTCAATGCTTCCATCGGCAGAACACCGGGGGTCACCATACAGTCACTCCCCGAAGCCACTCTTTATGCCTACGAGCATTACAAAAACGAAAAGGACCTGCAGACTTTCTCCGCCGCTTACGATGACTATGCGGAATCGCTGCCGCTGGAGGGGAAGATGAAAATCATGAAACTTGCCGGCACAATTGACCCCAATGGTATCGGCTATCAGCTGGGACTCGAGTATGTCAGCCATATCCGCAACGGAGAGATGTCAGTAGATGAGGTCACAGAGGAGATAGAGGCCTTCCGCAAGGCATGCGCAGATGATGATAAGATGTTCCAAAGATTCATCACAGGTTTCAAGGTGGCTCTCGAAGAAGACCACGGCAAGGACCTCAAGAATGACATCTATCTAAAATTCAAGAATTACAAATGAAAAAACTATCTGAATACTCCGGCATAGTCAACGCTGCGCTCCTCTCCCTCGGCCTTGACTCCCGCCGTCCGGCATCTTTATATTTCCCCGCCCATTACGGTCTCACCGCCGGCGGGAAGCGACTGCGTCCGGCCCTCACGCTTATGGCCGCGGAAGCATTCGGTGCCTCCGAGCAAGAGGCCATGCATCCGGCCCTCGCCATGGAAATGTTTCACAATTTCACCCTTCTCCACGATGATGTCATGGACCGCAGCGAGATGCGCCGCGGACGGCAGACCGTCCACGCCAAATGGGACGAGGCCACGGCAATACTCTCGGGCGACGCCATGCTCACTCTCGCCACACAGCTCATATCGGACGTACCGGACGACCGTCTGCGCCCCCTGCTCGACTCCTTCAACCGCATGGCGCTTGATGTCTACGAGGGGCAGGCGCTCGACATGGAGTTTGAACACCGGGAGGATGTCACACTCGCAGAATACATTGAGATGGTGCGCCTCAAGACGGGAGCGCTTCTCGGAGCATGCACTTATACCGGAGCCGTTATAGCCGGCGCCTCTCCGGAGGACGCCGAAGCCATGCGCGAATACGGGGAGATGCTCGGCATTGCTTTCCAGATAGAGGACGACTGGCTCGACACCTTCGGCGACGCCGCCACATTCGGCAAGCCCATCGGCGGCGACATCAACAATGCCAAGAAGACCTATCTGCTGCTGGCGGCCCTCGAAAAAAGGAATGCAGACAGCGAAGCGCTCCGCACCGCTCTGCAGCTGCCCGCCGGCGATCTGCGCGTCAAGACCGTGACACGCATCTATCAGAAGATGGAGATCTCCGACCTTTGCCGCCACGCTGTAGCCTCCTACTCCGCACGCGCCCTCGCCGCCCTCAGACGCACGAAGCTCGGCGAAGATATGCAGACACCGTTCCGTCAACTGCTCGACAAGCTTACAGGACGTCGCAAATGATTGATACCCACACCCACATATATCTCAGAGAAGATTTCCCCGAAGAGAGCGACGGAGGATGCCGAGGAGCCGCCCAGAGAGCTATCGACGCCGGCATAAGCTATATGGTGCTTCCCAACGTCGACATCGCTTCCTGCGAACAGGTCATCGCTCTGCATGAGACATTTCCCGAGGCCACCGGAGTGGCCGCGGGACTCCATCCCTCTGAGGTGGGCCCCCACTGGAGAGAGGATATCAGGGAGATTTTCGACCGATTCGCCGACACTGAGCTGCGCGCCGTCGGAGAGATAGGCATCGACCTGTATACCGACAACACCTGGCGCACGCGCCAGATGGACGCCTTCGGCGAACAGCTCCAGATAGCCGTCGAGCGCCGGCTGCCGGTCATCATACACTGCCGCGAAGGGGTCGCCGAGACACTCGATGTGCTCAGACACTTCACTGAGCAGCAACTCCCGGATGTGGTATTCCACAGCTTCACGGCCACACCCGACGACGCGCGCACCATACTCTCTCAGCGGGAGGTGATGTTTGGATTCAACGGCGTAATCACATTTAAAAACGCACCGCTCGTCAGAGAAGCGGCCCGCTGCGTAGGGATCGACCGAATCATGCTCGAGACAGACGCACCCTGGCTCGCACCCGTACCGCTGCGCGGCCGCCGCAACGAGAGCGCATACATCCGCGAAGTCTGCAAGAAAGTAGCCGAAGAATGCTCACTGACATTCGAGCAGGCAGAAGCCATAACAGACAGCAACGCCGCCCGCTTCTTCCGCCTGAATCCGCCTGAATCAGCCTGAATCAGAACAGTCCCGTTATCGGGCGAGCTCGCCCGATCCCCGATAAGCAAATAATCAAGATATAAAAAGAGCAATGCTGCTGACCGACCACATATTGTCACTCCCCCTGACCCAGCCGGTGGCCATCTTCCTGCTGGTGCTGGCGATCATCCTGATTGCCCCGCTACTCTTCGGCCGCCTCAAAGTGCCCAATATCGTGGTCCTGATACTCGCCGGCGTGGCCGTGGGGCCCCACGGCTTCAACCTCCTCGCGCGCGACGCCAGTTTTGAAATCTTCGGACAGGTAGGGATACTATATCTGATGTTTCTCGCCGCCGCGGAGATCGATATGTATCATCTGCGGCAGAACTACCGCCCGGGCATACTCTTCGGACTGCTGACATTCATCATCCCGATGGCCGTCGGCATCCCCCTAACCCGCTGGCTGCTCCACACCGGCTGGCAGACAGCCGTCCTCATCTCCACGATGTACGCCTCCCACACCCTCGTATCATACCCCATCGTAAGCCGTTTCGGGCTGGCCAACAACCGCGCCGCCGTAGTGGCGGTCTGCGGCACCATAGTCACCGTACTGCTTGCACTGATCACGCTCGCCGAGGTCGTGGACATACATAAGGGGATACCATTCGGCATCGGACCCATACTGCGGCTGCTCACGCTCACCGCACTCTATACCGCGGTCGTGGCGGTGGCATTCCCTTGGGCCACACGCCTCTTTTTCAAAAAATTCAGCGATGGAGTGGCCCAATTCATCTTCATACTCGCACTCGTATTCATCGCCGCTCTCGCCGCGCAGCTTATCGGACTCGAAGCTATCCTCGGAGCATTCCTCGCCGGACTGGTGCTCAACCGCTTCATACCCACGCGCTCGCAGCTCATGCGACATATCACGTTTGTAGGCAACGCCATCTTCATCCCATACTTCATGATAGGAGTGGGTATGCTCATTGATGTCAGAGCCATATTCCACGGATGGGGAGTCATAGAGGTTGTGGCTGTGATGACCTGCACCGCCGTAGGCTCCAAAATCCTCGCCGTGGCAGCCAGCCACAGGCTCTTCCGCCTTACCCGTCCGGAGAGCCTGCTGATGTTCGGACTCACCTCCGGCAAAGCCGCCGCCACCATCGCCGCCACAATGATAGGCTATCAGTACGGTCTCCTCACAGAGGATATGATGAACGGCGCTGTGGTCATGATACTCGTATGCTGCATCATAGCCTCGGTGACCACCGAGCGGGCTGCCATCAGGATACGAATGAATCTTACCGCACGCGAACTGCGTGACGAGGCACCACAGCGGGCCGGATTCGCCCGACAGCTTGTGGCCGTGAGCAATCCCCTTACAGCCGAAAGCATCATGAGGCTCGCCGCATATATGCGGTCGCCCATGAACGAGGAGCCGATCACCGCGCTCTTCGTGCGCAGCGGCGATGACCGGCGCGCCACCGCCGAAGGACGTGAAGCGCTCTCTTCCGCCGAAGTCGCCGCCGACGAGATGGACATCCCGTTCCGTCATGTGGAGAGATACGACCTCAACATCGTCGCCGGACTTACCAACGTCATGGCCGAATGGAAATCCACGGAAGTGATCATCGGCATGCACCGCCGGGCAAGCATTGTCGACAGCTTCTTCGGACACATGATCGAGCAGCTCCTCGCCTCCACCGACCGCATGGTCGTCATGTCGAGATGCTTCATACCCGTCCCCACCATACGCAGAATCATCGTCGCGGTGCCTAAAAACGCCGAGTACGAGACCGGATTCGCTCAGTGGGTGACAAGAATAGGCAACCTCGCCTCCGCTCTCGCATGCAAGACGCTCTTTCTCTCTTATCCCGACACCTCACAATACATCGAGGCCAATATCAGGGAGGCCGGCTGCGAATTTTCCCACGAATACAGCACCATGGAGAATTGGGACGACTTCATCATACTCTCCTCACAGGTGGGCGAGGACGATCTGCTCATTGTAGTCACCGCCCGCAAGGGCTCCATCTCCTGCACCTCCGACCTCGACAACCTCCCCGCATTCCTGTCGAAGCATTTCAGAAGACACAATCTCATGATGATCGTACCGGCACAATTCGGCACCCGGTGATCTCTCCCCGCCACCCCGACATCCCCCACCTATACATCATACCCCCATAATCCGCATACTGCAACATATCGCACCACATCAATGTTAAATAGAATATGAATACTTCACGACATCTATACACCACGCTGCTCTGCGGAGCACTGCTGATCGGGGCCGCGGCCTGCAGCTCCGGCAGCGTACACCACAGCGATTCCGCCGTCATCGACACGGACTCTAATGTCCCCGAGGAAACAATCGAGGAGGAGACGTATGCCGTGATGACCGACCGTGGTGTAGGGTCGATAAAATGCAATATGCTCGTCAGCGACATGCAGCCGAGCGTCAGGCAGCTATATGACAGCATTATCGTCGACCGCAGTTATACATATACCGTCTACAAATTCATCTACGAGGGACAGGACCGCTTCCGGGGATATGATTTCGGCAACGGAGCCATCTCAATGATTGAGGCCGCAGACCCCGGCGTAATCGTTGAGACACCAAACGGCGACATCTCGCTCGACATGCCCTTTACCAATGTACTGCGTCTCCCCGGAGTCACCGCGCAATATCAGAATTTTGACGATGAAGGTATCTGGAGCTGGGTATGGCAAGGACTTTATTTCCTCCCGAGCCAGCAAAATCTGCCTCACAGCCTCAGCGCAAAACTTTACACCAACGGAACCCCGCCGACCATCGCAGACTTTGATGACAATGTCACCATCGAATATATCGGCACCGGACTGCCGTACTAATTATTAATTATTAATTAGGAATAAGGAATTAGAAATTGGACATCACAGGACTGATAGGCGACCTGGCTTGGATATTGCTGCTGGCGGCAATAGTCACACTGCTTTTCAAAAGACTGAAGCAGCCGGTAGTGCTCGGCTATATACTCGCCGGATTTCTTGCCTCCCCGAAGTTTACATACCTTCCCTCAATCTCCAATCTCGACAACATAGAATTCTGGGCTCAGGTAGGCATCGTCGTGCTGATGTTCACGCTCGGACTCGAATTCAGTTTCAAGAAACTCCTCCACTCCGGTGCATCCGCCTTAGTCACCGCGCTGATAGTGATTACCGGCATGACGCTCGCCGGATTCGGAGTAGGATGTCTTCTGCATCTCAACACAATCAACTGTATCTTCCTCGGAGGC
>CAYSJG010000002.1:0-2445 GCA_964431295.1 uncultured Sangeribacter sp.
ACACTTATCTGCGGCAGATCCTTGAAGCAGTCCTTCAGATAGTTTGCAAGACCCTGGGTGGCTGCACCGACAGTGTATATGTTCATGCGGTTGCTGCCGGCTCCCATGATGCCGCGCAGACCTCCTGTGCCAAACTCCAGATCCTTGTAAAAGGCATCTATAAGACCTGATTTGTCCTCGGCCTCAAGCATGGCCTTTACCTCTTTGTGTGTCTCCTCGTCATATTGAGGGCCGAGCCATTTCTCGGCGCGCTCTATGCAGGATTTCAACAGTGAATTATCCATTATGTATCGTCGTTTTGGGTTTTGGTTACTATATTTATCAGTATTTATTTACGTAGGTCTGTAGATTGTATTTTGCCGTGAAGGAGACTATACTGTTGCCGCTTTCGCAAAGCAGAAATGCCCGCGGCAAGATGTCGCTCCTATATATTACAACACAAAAGTAATGATTTTTTTTTAATTTTTCTTGCCTCTTTTTCAAATTTCAGTCCGTGGAACTTCCGATAAGTGATATATAAATGTGCTATATGCGAGTGTTGTATATGTGTTATATATGCGTGTGATATACATGTGCAATCGGGTCTGCCGTGTATCCGGATTTTTTTGTATCTTTGCAGTATTCGTCGCCGCCATGTGACCTTGTGAGATGGGGTCTAAGCAGCAGACTTTCAGGCACAGATTCTAAGAACCGGAGATTATGACTTCCAATCAGCTGTCAGAGCTTATCAGAGACACAGAACTATACAATCTGCATTCGCATACCCATTATTGTGACGGCCGCAATACATTGCATGAGATGGTCAGCGCCGCGGCTTCGCAAGGTTTCAGGATATGGGGAGTGTCGCCGCATGCTCCGATATGCGTGGACTCTCCATGCAATATGAGCCTTGACTCGGTGGAGCGATATATCGCGGAATGCTCCTCTCTTAAGGAATATTATTCAGGACGTATGCGTCTGCTTGCCGGCATGGAGGTGGACTACATCAGCGCCGACTTCGGACCACACATAGATTATTTCAATCGATTGCCGCTTGATTATCGGATAGGCTCCGTGCATTTTGTCCCTTCGCAGGAGGGAGTGCCGCTGGACTGCGATGGCTCGGCGGAGCGGTTTGCAAGATATCTCAAGGAGGGCTTTCATGATGATCTCAGATACGTGGTAGAAAAATTTTTCGAGCAGGAACTGATGATGCTCGAGAGGGGAGGATTTGAAGTGCTCGGACATTTCGACAAGATAGCGGGCAACGCTACCGCCATAGATCCCGATCTGGAGTCTTATGGATGGTATCGCGCCCTGATAGAGGATGTGATCGACCATGCGGCGGCCAATGGCTGTATCGTGGAGATAAATACCAAAGCTCTGGAGGAGCGTCACAGATTTTATCCGGCCGAAAGTGTCTGGTCACGGCTGCTGAAGGCCGGTGTGCCGATAGCGGTCAATTCGGATGCCCACCGGACAGACCGTCTCAACGCCGGCCGTCCGGAGGCGCTTAAGATCCTCGCCTCCCTCTCAGAAACAGTTTGGACCCCTGTCTATGGAGGAAATAGAAATATAGCGGAGTAGATGGTGCGAGTAGAAAATTTTTAGTAAATTTGCGATACAGTCGGGTAAGGGAAATAAAATCAGAAACTCACAGCAAAGAATATTGCAGCCATGATATTGTCGATGACCGGCTTTGGCCGGGGCGAGGCATCCTCGCCGCGAAAGAAAATCAAAGTAGAGCTCAAGTCGCTCAATAGCAAACAGCTTGACCTTTTTATGCGTGTGCCGGCACCTTTCCGTCCGCTGGAGGTGGAGGTGAGAAATGATTTGTCACGCGAGCTCGAGCGCGGCAAGGTGGAATTTACGGCCACTGAGGAGAATATCGACGGTGCTTCCGATACCACGCTCAATCTGCCGGCCATCAAGGCGTATCGCGATGCTCTGCGCGAAATGGGCGACACTCTCGGTATCGGAGAACCCGCCGACTGGTACTCGCTCTTGCTGAGACTTCCGGACGCCACTGTAAGTGCAGATACAGATGCGGATGAAGAGGATATGGCGGCATTTCGCAAGGCTGCCATGGAGGCTGCCCGCGCACTTACGGACTATCGGCGCGCTGAAGGCCGTAAGCTCTATGACTTCTTTACCTCTAAAATCGCCAATATCGCCGCTTTGCTCAAGGAGGTGGAGCCTTTTGAGAAAAACCGTGTGGTCAAAATCAAGGAGCGTCTCCGCGATCAGCTCGATCAGCTCCATGGTGTCGACTACGACAAGGGACGGCTCGAGCAAGAGCTTATATTCTATATCGAAAAACTCGATGTCAGCGAGGAGAAGCAGCGTCTCGCATCGCATCTGAGTTATTTCCTCGAGACCATGGGCGCTCCCGAAGGGGATCGTCCTGCCAACGGACAAGGGAAAAAACTCGGATTCATAGCTCAGGAAATGGGCCGCGAGATCAAT
>CAYSJG010000002.1:2455-28747 GCA_964431295.1 uncultured Sangeribacter sp.
GCAGAAGATTGTAGTAAAAATGAAGGACGAGCTGGAGCAGATCAAAGAGCAGGTGCTCAACGCTCTGTAATACGGCGCAGGCATTACTCTTATATATATATTGATGTCATGGAAGACAGGAAAGGCAAGATAATTATCCTCTCGGCGCCGTCAGGCACAGGTAAGTCCACCATCATCTCCCGTATTATCGACAATCCGGAGCTGAGACTCGGCTTCTCAATCTCAGCCACCAGCAGAGCGCCCCGGGGAGCCGAAAAGAATGGCCGCGAATACTATTTCATCTCCCACGACGAGTTTCGCCGACGCGTGGAGGCCGGCGAGTTTGTGGAATGGGAGGAGGTATATCCGGGCACTTGCTACGGTACACTGCGCTCAGAGGTGGAACGTGTGCTCGGTCAGGGACGCAACCTGATCATGGATATCGATGTCAAGGGGGGACTGAATGTCAAGAAAATATTCGGAGACAGCGCCGTCTCGGTATTTATTTTGCCACCATCGGTTGAAGAACTCGAGCGTCGGCTGCGCGGCCGGGCGACCGATACGGAGGAGAAGATACTGAAGCGTCTTGAGAAAGCGGAATATGAGCTCGGTTTCGCTCCTCAATATGACCACAATGTGGTCAATGACGATATAGAAAAGGCGGCCGCTGAAGTGGCGGAGATTATCAGAAATGTCTCTTCTGCGCCGACTGATGAGGCCGCGGCACCGTCGGATATAAATGGCGGCATCGGTTCTAAATAAGGCGTCATAACTATCTTTTGATCAATGATGACAGTCGGCATATTGGGTGGTACATTTGATCCGCCCCATCGCGGCCATCTTAATATCGCGGCCATGACACTTAAGGCCGGTGCCGCAGATGAAGTGTGGATGATGGTCAGTCCGCAGAGCCCCTTCAAGACAGGACAGCGGAAGGCCTCCCCCGAGGACAGAGTGGAGATGTGCCGGCTGATGCTCGAAGACATCCTGCATGTCGACTCCACAGGATGCTGTGTGGACGGAGATCAGGAAGATTCACAGGCAGGCAAAGTGCGCGTGTCGGATTTTGAGCTCTCGCTTCCCACTCCGACATATACAGCGGATACACTTGCGGCTCTGCAAAGAGAATATCCCGGCATCCGCTTCAGATGGATCGTCGGGGCTGACAATATCGCCGATTTTTATAAATGGCGTAATCCGCAGGCCATACTCTCGGATTTCGGACTCATCATATATCCGCGTCCGGGCTACCCTCTGGAGGATATTCCCGACCAAGTGCGCGCTTCAAGTGTTATATTGAAAGATATGCCCGAGGTAGAGGCGAGCAGCACTCAGGTGAGAGCTCTTATTGCCGAAGGCTCGGTGGAGGAGGTGGCGCGCATGACATCACCCTCTGTGGCGAGCTATATATCCCGTCATCGGCTCTATCGTAATTTTGAATTTTGAATCATGGAAAATATAGACAGTACGCAGCGGGCTGCATTGCTTCGCATCACGGCCCTTTGTTCGGAATATTGTCTCGAACTCGAGCAGGCCTCTTCTGCACAGCGCGATGATTTCATACGTGCGGTGCTCGGACTTCTGCCTAAGATTTATTCCGAATTTCTCGAACTTGAATTGCCTGGGCCGGCGATCGATGATGACAGGGCTTTCCTCCCTACTTATGTGGATGAGGATTATTACGAAAGCATACGTCTGCATCTGGCCAATCTTTTAGGTCCGGACGATGCGTTTCTCGAGACTTTCGAGGAGGATATGAAATATAGCGATACGCCGATAGCCAGCAGCATATCCGAATGTCTGGCCGACATTTTTCAGCCACTATATAATTTTGTGTCCGCAGTGCGCGAAAGCGACGGCGAGTCCCTGGAGACGGCATACCGCGAGTGTCGCGAGAATTTCGCCGCATATTGGGCGAGAGTGCTCTGCAATGTGCTCCGTGCCCTCAATGCGCTGCTCTTTGCATAGACCCTGAGATCTTCATCCAGCCAATTATAATAATAAGACCTTATCTAATCATGATACAGACGCTTCTATCACAGCTCGACGAGAGCACATGTAATTTTATGGCCGTCGCGCGTATGGCCCGCGAACTTGAGGCCTCCGGTTTCCACCGCGTGGATTTAGCTGACTGGGATGCCCTCCCTTTCAGGAATGCCTACTGTGACGGAAAACTTGCAGCGCCGCATAAGAAGTATTACTGCGTGCGCAACGACAGCGCCCTCTTCGCGATAGTGCTCGGCGAGGAGGCACCGGTGAAATCCGGATTCCGCATAGTGGCGGCTCACAGCGACTCGCCATGCTTCAAACTGAAGCCGAATCCCGAGATCTACGGCGACGGCGGCACCGTCTCTCTCAATGTGGAGAAGTACGGCGGCGGCATCATGTATACCTGGTTTGACCGTCCGCTCTCCATCTCGGGACGTGTGGCCCTGCGCACGGACGATCCCATGCATCCGGACATCAGGCTCGTGGACCTGAAGCGCCCGGTGGCCGTCATTCCCCACCTTGCCATCCACTTCAACCGGGCGGTCAACGAGGGCAACAAACTCTCTGTGCAGAAAGACATGAAGCCGGTGATAGGCACATTCCCCCGTGAGGAGTATGAGCGCGCCGCCGCCAAGGGGGGAGTGGTCAGATGTCTGGTGGCTGACTCACTGGGAGTCCGGCCGGAGGATATACTCTCCTCGGAATTGTGTCTGTATCCTGTGGGCAATGGCGCAATTGGCGGTGTCCACGGTGAATATCTCGAATCTCCGCGCATAGACGACCTCTCCATGGCCTTCACCGGCCTGCAGTCTATGCTCTCCACCGCTGATGCAGCCACTCCGTGGACACGAGTGCTCGCCGTATTCGACAATGAAGAGACAGGCTCCGGCACCCGTCAGGGAGCCGCCTCCCCCGTGCTCCGTCATCTGCTCGAAAGTTTCGGCACCGGCTTCGCATCCGCTCTGGAGAAGTCATTCCTTATCTCGGCCGACGACGCCCACGCCTGGCATCCCAACTATAACGACAAGTATGACCCGACCAATCATCCGGTGCTCGGAGGCGGACCGGTCATCAAGATCAATGCCAACTGCAAATATATGACCGATGCGCGAAGCGCGGCTGTATTCGCCGCTTACTGTGAGAAGGCCGGGGTCAATTGCCAGTGGTTTGTCAATCATGGCGATGTGGCGGGAGGATCCACCCTCGGTAATATTCTGACTGCTCAGATGGATATCTCGGGAGTGGATGTCGGATGCGCCATCTGGGCCATGCACTCCGCTTGCGAGACCGCATCGGTTTCAGACCATGAGGATATGAAGAAAGTATTTGAATGTTTCTTTCAGTAAATTTTAGAAATTTTTAGGCCGATTGGTTGAAATTTCTTAATTTTGTGGAAATATTGGCGCGGTATTTGTTGAAATACTTGTGCGTGATATCGAAAATATAATCCCAATATAAAAATGGAAATAAAGTACACTCAGCTTGACAATGTCAATGGTGAAATCACCGTCAAAGTCGAAGCCAAAGACTATGCCGACAAGGTAAAGAAGCAGCTCAAAGAGATAGGTATGACTCGTCCCGAACCCGGTTTCCGTCCCGGACATACCCCTGAAGGACTGCTGCGCCGCAAGTACGGCAAGTCTGTAAAATACGATGTTATCAATAAGGAGGTCGGCGACAAGGTCTATGACTACATCCGCGAGCAGAAGCTCCGTGTGCTCGGCAATCCCGTCCCCGTCAAGGAGAGCGATGAGGCATTCAATATCGATGACGATGACTTCACCTTCACATTCAAGGTGGGTCTTGCTCCCGAGCTCGACACAAAGGTCAACAAGGATCTCCACGTGCCCTTCTATACCATCAAGGTCAGCGATGAGATGATCGACAATCAGAGCGACTCCATGCGTCAGCGCATGGGTAGCCAGGTGCCCGGAGAGCAGGTGGAGGAGAACGCGCTTGTGAAAGGCGTGCTCACAGAGCTCAACGAGGACGGCTCCGTCAAGGAGGATGGTATTGTAGTGGACAACGGCATCCTCGCCCCCTCATACTTCAAGTCAAAGGAGCAGAAGGAGCTCTTCCTCGGCCATAAGGTAGGCGACAAGGTGGTGTTCAATCCCGCCGCTACCTGCGATGGCAACGAGGCTGAACTCTCCTCCATGCTCAATATCGACAAGGACCAGACTGCCGCCCACCACGGTGACTTCAGCCTGGAGATAAAGGAGATTATCGTAGTGAAGCCCGCCGAGCTCGACCAGGAATATTTCGACAATGTCTTCGGCAAGGATAAGGTGCACGATGAGAAGGAATACCGCGAGTCTATCCGTGAGATGCTCGCAGCCCGTCTGCTCCGTGACTCCAACTATCGCTTCACCATTGATGCCCGCAACGCCATCATGAATGCCGTCGGTGAAGTCACTCTCCCCGACGAGGTGCTCAAGGACTATCTCCTGCAGGTCAACGAGAAGCTGACCAAAGAGAATGTAGGCGAGGAATACGCCGCCATGCGTCCCCAGCTGGTATGGCAGATCGTACGCGACGAGATCGCCGACAATATGGAGATCAAGGTGTCCGAAGAGGATCTGCTCAACACCGCCCGCAACATGGCCGCAGAGCAGTTTGCTGCGTATGGCATGACCAATGTTCCCGCGGAGACACTCGACAAGTATGCGCATGACATACTGGCCGACCGCAAATTTAGAGAGCAGCTCTTCAACACTACTCTCGAAAACAAACTTTTCAGAGCCATTCAGGCTTCAGTCACAGTCGACAACAAGGAGGTCAGCGTAGAAGAGTTTAACGCTCTCTTCGCCGCTCCCGAGGCCTGAGGCTGACATGGGTCCGGACTTTTTCCGGCCATGCGACATTCGACAATAAGCTAATGAATAAAGATTTCAGAAACTACGCCGTCCATCATCTCGGGATGAGCGGCAATACTCTCGACAGCTATGTGCGCAGCCTTAATGACGGCGCACAAGCTGTCTTCACTCCCACTTCGGATTATCTGAATCCGTACATCCTCGAGGAGCGTCAGCTCAATGTGACGCAGATGGATGTGTTCTCACGTCTGATGATGGATCGCATCATATTTCTTGGCACACAGGTCTCCGACCAGAGCGCCAACATCATTCAGGCGCAGATGCTCTATCTCGACTCGGTGGATCCGGACAAGGACATATCTCTCTACATCAATTCCCCCGGTGGCAGTGTATACGCCGGACTCGGCATATATGACACCATGCAGTATGTCAATTCGGATGTCTCCACCATCTGCACGGGCATGGCCGCCTCTATGGCCGCAGTACTTCTCGTGGCCGGACAGAAGGGGAAGCGCTTTGCCCTCCCGCACTCACGCGTGATGATACATCAGCCCATGGGCGGCATACAGGGACAGGCTTCCGACATCGAGATCACCGCCCGTGAGATACTCAAGCTCAAGGAGGAGCTCTACCGCATCATCTCCGACCATAGCGGACAGCCATTCGAGAAGGTGGAGCAGGATTCCGACCGCGACTACTGGATGATCGCCTCGGAGGCCAAAGAGTATGGCATGATCGACAAGATTCTGGTCAATAACCGTAAGAAAAACGACTGACGTAGAGATGGCCACCAAGAAGAAGGAACGATGCATGATGTGCGGCGCATACGATGCGCCGGACACCCCCGTGGTGCATGTCCTCGACGGACTCACTCTCTGCACGCAATGTATAGATTTTATCAATCAGCAGCGTGACTCCGAAATGGCTTCCCGCAAGCCGGCCGCGAATAAGCCTGTTGAAAATGCGCCGCTTCCTACTCCAAAGGAGATCAAGGGCTATCTTGATCAGTATGTCATCGGTCAGGAGGATGCCAAAAAGTATCTCTCCGTGGCGGTTTACAACCACTACAAGCGTATACGTCAGGAGGACGAGACGGCCAAGGTGCCCCGCAAGGTGCTCAAGGCTGCCGTGGAGGCCGGAGCCGACGATGCTGTGGATGTGGAGAAATCCAATATCATCATGGTCGGACCCACCGGCACCGGCAAAACACTTCTTGCCAAAAGCATTGCCAAGCTCCTGGATGTCCCGTTTACCATCGTGGACGCTACCGTGCTTACGGAGGCGGGATATGTAGGCGAGGATATTGAAAGTCTCCTTACCAGACTGCTGCAGAATTGCGACTACGATGTGGAGAGGGCGCAGCGCGGCATTGTATTTATAGATGAGATCGACAAGATCGCGCGCAAGAGCGACAATCCCTCCATCACACGCGACGTCAGCGGAGAGGGTGTGCAGCAGGGACTTCTCAAACTGCTCGAAGGCTCCGTGGTGCTTGTGCCGCCAAACGGTGGACGCAAGCATCCCGAGCAGAAACTTATCCCTGTGGATACTAAAAACATTCTCTTTATATGTGGAGGTGCATTCGACGGGATTGAACGCAAGATCGCGGCCCGTCTCAACACTCACGTAGTGGGATATGGAGTGGATGAGGCAAAGAAGAAGCAGCAGCGTGGCAATCTTATGCGATATGTGCAGCCGATGGATCTCAAGTCGTTTGGACTTATTCCGGAGATTATCGGGCGTCTGCCGGTGCTGACAAGTCTCGATCCGCTCGACCGGGATGCCCTGCGCCGTATACTCACTGAGCCCCGTAATGCGCTGACGCGTCAGTATAGAAAACTTTTCGCCATCGACGGCGTGGAACTCACCTTTACCGATGACGCTCTCGATGCCATCGTCGACAAGGCCGTGGAGTATAAGCTCGGTGCCAGAGGACTGCGCTCTATTGTGGAGACCGTAATGGTCGACGCGATGTATGAAGTCCCCTCCTCGGATGAGAAATCCTTCGTCGTGGATGCAAAGTATGTCAATGAAAAGCTCGATCAGGCGCATTTCGGCGACACTCACATTCTGGATTGAGAAGATTATAATCACACCATAACGCAGAGGCTGTGTCATTGAAATGGCGCAGTCTCTGCGCTTTCTTAGCTATCTTAGCTATAATAGCTATTATATTTTTTTGTCTTTTTCTTGTGATTGTAACAGATATTTTATTATCTTTGTATTAGCTGAAAATCAGCTAATCATTAAGTATCTTAAAGATATCGTAACGAATATCTTCTCTTATCACTCCTCAAATCTCAAAAGACATTATGGCTGATGCCGACAAAATCAAGCAGGGACTGAAACATTATTTCGGATTCTCCACTTTCAAAGGAAGTCAGGAGGCGATTATTTCCGATTTGCTCGACGGTAAGGATGTTTTTGTGCTTATGCCTACGGGCGGCGGCAAGTCTTTGTGCTATCAATTGCCGGCGCTCCTGTCGCAGGGGACGGCTATCGTCATATCTCCGCTTATCGCGCTGATGAAGAATCAGGTGGACGCCATACGCGGATACAGCGAGTCGGACGATGTGGCTCATTTCCTCAATTCCTCGCTGTCGCGCTCTGTGGTCAGCAAGGTGAAGCGCGATGTCAAGGAGGGGCGCACCAAATTGCTCTATGTGGCTCCCGAGTCGCTGACCAAAAAGGAAAATATAAAATTCCTGAAGGAGATAGATATCTCCTTCTATGCCGTGGACGAGGCACATTGCATCTCAGAGTGGGGTCACGATTTCCGCCCGGAATACAGGCGCATCCGCGAGGTGATCAACGAGGTGTGCCGCCGTCCGATCATCGCTCTTACAGCCACGGCCACTCCCAAGGTGCAGCATGACATCTGCAAGACCCTCGGCATCGAGGATGGCAATGTATATCGCTCGAGCTTCAACCGCCCCAACCTCTATTATGAAGTGCGCCCGAAGACCAAGGATGTTGACCGCGAGGTGATACGCTTTATCAAGAGCCGTCCGGGCAAGTCGGGCATAGTATATTGTCTCTCCCGCAAGAAGGTGGAGGAGCTGGCGGAAATTTTGCGCATCAACGGTGTCAACGCCCATCCGTATCATGCCGGCATGGACGCGGCCACTCGAGCTGCCAATCAGGATGATTTCCTTCAGGAGCGTGTGGATGTGATCGTAGCGACGATAGCATTCGGCATGGGCATTGACAAGCCGGATGTGAGATATGTGATACATTACGACATCCCGAAGAGTCTGGAGGGATATTATCAGGAGACCGGACGTGCGGGTCGCGACGGAGGCGAAGGTGTCTGCGTGGCGTTTTATAGCAGCAAGGACCTTCAGAAGCTGGATAAGCTTATGCAGGGGAAGACTCCTCTGGAACTGGAGATCGGCCGTCAGCTGCTGCAGGAGACTGCGAGATACGCGGAGTCGTCGGTGTGCCGGCGCCGTGTTCTGCTCAGCTATTTCGGAGAAGACTACGGCGAGGACAGCTGCGGCAACTGTGACAATTGCGCCAACCCGAAGCTCAAGACTGAGGCCGGCGAGGAATTGCTCACTGTGCTCGAAGCCGTGGAGATGCTCGACGAGAATTATAAGTCAGAATATCTGGTGTCATTCCTTACCGGATATTATGCCGACGGCATAAAGGTCCGCGGACATTCGAAGCTTCCCCTTTTCGGAGCGCTCCGCAATCAGGAGGATATATTTCTCAATGCCCTTATCCAGCAGGCGGTCATAGCCGGTTATCTCCGCTGTGAGATGGAAAATTACGGCATACTGCATCTCACCGACAAGGGACGCGAGTTTATGAGAGCGCCCGGTAAGTTCAGTATAGTCGAATCCGCGGATTTCAGCGATGCCGACTATGAGCCGGGGGGCGAATACGGCAGCGCCGCCGATACAGAACTTTACTCTATGCTGTGTGCCGTGCGCAAGTCGGTGGCCATGAGGATTAATGTGCCTCCCTATGTGGTCTTTTCAGACCCGGTGCTCGAGACCATGGCCACCACATATCCCGTCTCCGTGGAGGAGCTTATGAATATTCCCGGGGTCGGCTCGGCGAAGGCGCATAAGTTTGGCAAGGAATTTCTTGAGCTCATACAGCGGCATGTGGAGCAGAATGACATTGTACGTCCGGCCGATATCTGTGTGCGCACAGTGGCTGACAGCAGTAAAATGCGCTACCAGATCATACAGGGCGACCGCAAGATTGATCTCGCGGACCTGGCCGATTCGCGCGGCCTGGAGTTCTCGGAGCTGCTCGATGAGCTGGAGAGCATTGTGGAGGCCGGCACGCATCTTGACATAGGATATTATCTTGACGAGATACTTGATGATGATGCGCAGCAGGATATGCTGGACTATATGGCCTCGATGGAGGAGGATGACCTTGAAGAGTGCATACAGGAGCTCGGAGGCGATTATACGGAGGAGGAGATAAGGCTCATGCGTATCAAATTTCTCTCATCATGGATGTAGTGGATATTTTTTGAAGTAATCCTCACGTATGCTATACTTTTTGAGCAAACACTCCGTTAATTATTATAACGGCCAGGTGTCCGAAAATGATAAAGGATGCTGTGATGGCTGCAAAATCTTCAAAATCAAGAGCTAACGAAATTCAATGAAGACACGATTTCTGCTTGGAGGTGCGCTCTGTGCCGGCATGCTGCTTGCATGGGGAGCCAAGGACCAGGTGATTATGACCGTCAACGGGGTGGATGTGCCACGCTCGGAGTTTGAGTATCTATACCACAAAAACAGTCAGCAGCAGGTGGATCCGCAGTCGCTCGACGAGTATGTGGAGATGTTTAAGAATTACCGTCTCAAAGTGGCCGACGCTCTCGCGGAGGGGGTCGATACTACAGCTGCCTACCGTCAGGAGATGGAGCAGTACCGGCACGAGCTCGCCGCTCCGTATCTCGCCGACTCGGTATATCTCAATCAGCTTGTGCAGGAGGCTTATGACCGTTCGCTTAAGGAGCTCAACGTCGGGCATATCATGCTTTTTAAGTCCAGAGAGGCCGAAGTCAACAGGAAAAACCGTCAGCTGATGGATTCGCTGAAGACTTTGCTCGACGGGGGGGAGGATTTCGCGACTCTCGCAGCAAGATTCAGTCAGGATCGCGGCAGCAATTCCAGAGGCGGTATGCTCGGATGGCTTCCCGCCGGCAGAGTACCCTATGAGTTTGAAAGTGTGGCCTACACACTGAAGCCCGGCGAGATTTCCGGAGTTGTGGAGTCACCGGTAGGATATCATATCATAAAGGGTGGAGAGAGCCGTCCCGCTCGTGGCAAGGTGCATGTGGCACATATCATGAGGATGGTACCCGCTGATGCCGATAAGGCTACCGCCGCCGCACAGAAGGCGCTTGCGGACAGTATATATCAGGTCGTAAAGGCTGACCCCAATAAGTTTGAGGCTATGGCTGTGGAATATTCCGAGGATCCCGGCTCGGCTCGTCAGGGAGGACTTCTCCGCTGGTTTGGCGCAGGTGAGATGGTGCAGGAATTTGACAGCGTGGCTTTCGCTATTCCCGTAGGTGCTGTCAGTGAGCCCTTCCGCACAAACTTCGGATGGCACATCATACGCAAGTTTGAGGAGAAGGGTGTCCCCTCACTCGAGGAGATGAAGCCGATGGAGCTCAAGAAAATAGAAAATCCTCGAGATGCCCGTCATCAGCTGCTCCGCGACAATCAGACCAAGAAGCTCGCCGCCAAATATAAAGCGGCTCTGTATGACGCCGCCATCAATGAGATGCGTCTCGGACTCGTGATGAACGGTCTGGACAGCGCATATTACGAATCTTACTCTTCGCAGGCTGCCCGCAACCGGGAGATTGGGCATATCGGCAAGACAAGCCTTACAGCCGGACAGCTTATCGACAGTTTCCACGGAGGGTTGCAGGACGACCCCGTCGCTGCCGAGAGATACTTCGATGAGGCGGTGGATAATTTCTTCAACCGTCAGCTGGTAGCTGTGGAAGAGCAGACTCTCGAAAAGGAGAATGCAGACTATCGCAATCTTCTGCATGAATACCAGAACGGCTCGCTCCTTTACGAGGTGAGCGTACGCAAGGTATGGGACCGCGCCTCCAAGGACACCGAGGGTCTGGAGAAATACTTCAATGATCACCGCGCAGATTACGCCTGGAAGGAGCCCCGCGCCAAAGGCATACTCGTACAGGCTGCCAACGATTCCATAGCCGGCGTCATCGCAGAGCGTTACGCCAAGGAGGGCCCCTCCGCAATGTCGGCCCTCAGCCGTGAGTTCCGCGGCAAGATGGCCGCTGAGCGTGTACTCGCCACCAAAGGGCAGAATGCAATGGTCGACAATCTTCTCTTCGGCGGACCGGCCGTCAAGCCCTCCAACAGCGCATATACAGTTTACTTCATCCTCGACGGACATGTAATTGACGCTCCCGAAGAGGTAGCCGATGTCCGCGGACAGGTGACCAGTGACTATCAGACACAGCTCGAAAACGAATGGATAGCCGAGCTCCGTCAGAAATACCCGATCAAGGTCAATGAAAAAGTGCTCAAAAAGATAAAATAAGAGTCCAATCCCAAAAGATAACAAAGCGGAGAGGCTGCACCAAATGGCGCAGCCTCTCCCCATTAAATAGCCCCCCAAGCCCCCAAAGTCCCCAAAGTCCTTAAAGCCACCAAAGTCCTACCCCATCGAGTAATCCACCCCCGATTTACCATGCGATACATGATCTCGGCAGTCGCTGAGAATGGGAAAAATATGCGGTCGGAGTGATATGAGGGTGATAAGAGGTGTGATGTTTCGATAAAATTCGCTAAATTTGTAAAATGCAGCCAAAGTACGTGCATATGATAGGACGTTCATTCTTCACATCTGCTGTCCGGTGGTCACTCGCGGGGCTCGCTCTCACTATGGTGGCTTGTTCCGGCGGAAGCGAAGGCTCCGCCGGGCAGGAGGATGCTCTTGTGAAAATAGGCGACAGTGTCATCACACGGTCACAGATATTGCGCGAGCTGCCCCCGGGACTCGCTCCTCAGGACAGCGCCGCTCTGTTTCGCAGTATACTGCTCGATCGTATCGACGCGTTGCTGCTTACGGATATCGCTGCTGAAAATTCGGATGAACTCGAGCGGATAGAACGTATGACCGATCAGTACCGGAGACGTCTGATCATCGAGTCCTACAGGCGCAGAATACGTGAATCCGGCCAGTCCGACCCCGGCAATGATACCCTCAGGGCGTATTATCAGCGCAACGCAGACCGCTTCTTGCTCGAACGCCCGCTGATGAAGGGTATATTTATCAAGGTCCCCTCAGGTTCGCGTCATCTCCCTGACTTGCGCCGATGGATGCAGATACGCACCGCCGACGCTATCGACAATATCGAGAAATACGGACTTGAGGATGCCGTGAAATACTCCTTCTTCGAGGATAGATGGGTGGATTTCGGCATTGTAGAGCAGCAGATACCTTATCGATTCTATGATGCGGATGAGTTTCTGGAGAAAACACGGTTTTTCGAGACCTCGTACGGCGGCATGACGTATCTGCTGAGTGTCGGTGATTGCATACATAGCGGCGAGCGGATGCCTTACGAGGCGGCTGTGCCGCTGATCCGTGAGACCATCGAGGCGCGGCAGGGAGTGGCGCTGGAGCGCAGAGTGATTCGTGAACTGTATGATCGCGCGAAAAAGAGCGGTCGTCTCGTAGTGCTTGACTCTGCAGTAGTGGAATTTGAATAAATACAAGTTTTTTAGAAAGTGAAAAATAATAAGATATTGCCGATGATTCTTGCCGGCATGGTGGTGACGGCAGGTGTGCCCGCGCTGATGGCCAAGTCGGCTAAGAATGTGATTGATGAAGTGGCTTGGGTGGTTGGCGATGAAGCGATCTTCCGCTCTGACATCGAGGAGAAGATTGCCGGCATGCGAAGCGAAGGCGTAGCCATCCCCGGCGACCCTTACTGCTATGTCCCCGAACAGATGGCCGTGGAGAAGCTTTTTCTTCATCAGGCGCGTATAGATACTATCGAGGCGCCGGATGCGCAGGTCCAGACACAGACCGACCGCCGTATCAACTTCTTTGTGACCAATCTCGGCTCCAAGGAGAAGGTGGAGCAATATTTCCGCAAGCCCATGCCCCAGCTTCGCGAGCAGCTTATGGATATGATGCGCAATGATTACATCATCAATGCAGTGAAGCAGAATCTCACCAAGGATGTGAAGGCCACTCCCAGAGAGGTCAGCAGATACTTCGACGCTCTCCCCGAAGACAGCATACCGTATGTGCCGCTTCAGGTGGAGGCGCAGATAATTACGGTCAATCCCGTGATACCGCGTCAGGAGATCGAGGATGTCAAGGCGCGTCTGCGTGACTATGCCGACCGTGTCAACAAGGGGGAGGCTGAGTTTTCCACACTTGCAATCATGTATAGCGAGGATGGCTCCGCCATGCAGGGCGGTGAACTCGGATTTCACGGCAAAGCCGACTTCGTGCCGGAATTCTCCAACGTGGCCTTCAATCTCAATGATCCTAAAAAGGTGTCGCGCATTGTCGAGACGGAGTTCGGATATCATATCATACAGCTTATAGAAAAGAGGGGAGAGCAGATAAATGTCCGCCATATACTCCTGCGCCCCAAGGTCTCCGATGCCGACCTCAAAGACGCGGTGCTGAGACTCGATTCGCTCCAGAAAGATATAAAGGCCGGCAAGTTTACATTCGAGGAGTCTGCCAGATATGTGTCGCAGGACAAGGATACGCGCAACAACGGCGGTCTGATGGTCTACAGCGACGGATACACCACCTCGCCGCGATTCGAGATGCAGCAGCTCCCCCCGGAGGTGGCCGCCAAGATAGAGAATATGGAGCCCGGGGATGTCTCCGAGGCATTCATCATGAAGGATGAGCGTAAAAACGCCGATGTCGTGGCTATCGTAAAACTCAAGGAGCGCATCCCCGGTCATCGTGCCAATATGGCCGAAGATTACAATATGATCAAGGATCTCTACGAAAATCATCGCAAAGAGGAGATCATCAAGGATTGGGTCGAAAAGAAGATCAAAGATACTTACGTCAGAATAGAAGATGGTTGGGGGGAATGCGAATTCCAATATGAAGGCTGGATCAAATAGATATGATTCGCGTGTAGGACGCGAGGATGGATGGCTCCAGACCTCCGCGTCACCGTCTGTCTCCCGCTTTGAGCGATGGAGCAGACGGATGGTGTGCTGCGCCCTCGCTTTTGCCGGATTAGCCATGCTCGGCGCCTTGTCGGGTGTGAATACCGTCCATGGACAGACTCAGGGGCGGCAACAGCCCCGCAAGTCTGCCCACGCGGGCAAAGACAAGCAGCAGACCGACCCCTACACCCGACCCAAACCCACTCATCCCACCGGGCCGCAAATCCCTTCGGCCAACCGTTTCAGAGGAGATATTGTATTTCTTGAGCAGGCTGACTCGCTTTATCGTCCCGCAGGGGTCGACGAGGAACTTCAGATAGTCAAGGGAAATGTCCGCTTCCGGCAGGCCGGTATGTGGATGTATTGCGATTCGGCATATTATTTCCCTCAGAAAAATTCCCTCGATGCTTTCGGACATGTCAAGATGCAGCAGGGCGATACGCTCTTCGTATACAGCGACAGATTGCTCTATGACGGGTATTCACGATTCGCCAAGCTGCGCTGCGGGGCTTCGCAGAGGCAGGTGGTCATGGAAAACCGTGATGTCACCCTGACCACAGACTCTCTGGACTATAACATAGCCGACGATCTCGGTTGGTATGAGTGCGGAGGACAGCTGGAGGACAGCAAGAATATCCTTACCTCCGTCTACGGCAATTACTCCCCCTCCACCAAGGACGCAGACTTCTATCACGATGTGCTGCTGCGCAGCAAGGATGGTAAATTCCGGCTCGTCACAGATACTCTGTATTACAATACCGGCACCAACCTCGCCCGCATAGAGACACCTACGGTGATAGAATCTCCCAATGACACTATCCATACGTCCAGCGGTGTATATAATACCGATACCGGCGAGGCAAGGTTGCTCGGACGTTCTACTGTATATCATACCGACTCGCTCCATCGCGTCACTACGCTCACCGGCGACTCGATAGTATATGACCCGGTCACACGCATCACAAGGGCATACTCCTTCCGCGACCCCAATAAGCTTGCGGCTCCGATGGTCATCACCGACACTGCCCGCAAGGCAAAACTTATCGGCGGCTTCGGCCTCTACAACGACTCCACGCGCGAGGCCATGGCTACGGAATATCCGCTGATGATGGAGTTCTCGCGTCCGGATACGCTCTTCATGCGCGCCGACACCATCCGCACGTGGATAAGAAATATGCGCGTTCCCGTGCGTCCGGCAATCGCCGATGCCGCTGCAATGGCGATGCCCGACAGCCTGCAGCAGGCAGCCGGCGACAGTCTGCAGCAGGCAGCCGGAGAGACTGCGCGGCAGAATGCGGCTGTCAGTGTGGCTGACAGTGTGTCGCAAGTGGCAGCTGACAGCATATGGAAGGAATTTCATCTGGCAAGAGCATATCCACGCGCAAGGTTCTTCCGCAAGGATATACAGGGTGTGTCGGATACCATTATTTTCACAGAATATGATTCATTGCTGCGTCTCACGCGGCTGCCGATAGTGTGGAGCGAGGAGAGACAGGCTAAGGGTGACACCATCATAGTGCATTTCAATGACTCCACAGCCGATTGGGCCAGCTTCCCTCACAAGGGGATGATGATGGAGCTCGTGGATGAGGATTTCTACAATCAGCTCTCCGCCGACAAGATGATGATCTACCTTGAGGACGGCGGTATGCATCGGCTCGAAGGGGAGGGCTCGGTGATGACCATATTTCTGCCCCAGGAGAATGATTCCACTTATTGCCGCTTTGTATATGCCGAGAGCTCCTATCTCAACATCGACATGGAGAAGGGTGAGCTGGAAAGACTCAAGATGTGGCCTGAGGTCAGTGGTACGGTGACGCCGGTGAATATGGTGAAGGGTAATCAGAAACTGCTCCCCGGCGCACGCTGGCTGGGTAATCTCCGTCCGCGCCGCGAATGGTACGGAGGTACGCTCCGTTGGGCGGATGATCTCGGCGAGATACCCGAAGAGTTGGAAAATTATTTCAGACAGACCGCGCCATGAATGATGTGATACGACTTCTTCCGGACTCGGTGGCCAATCAGATAGCCGCCGGAGAGGTGATCCAGAGGCCCGCCTCGGTCATCAAGGAGCTTGTGGAAAACGCCGTGGACGCCGGCGCTACGGAGATACGCATTTATGTCAAGGATGCGGGCAGGACACTTATACAGGTCGTGGACAACGGCTGCGGCATGAGTCCTACCGATGCCCGGCTGGCGTTTGAGCGTCATGCCACCTCCAAGATACGTGCCGCAGACGACCTCTTCGCTCTCCGCACAATGGGTTTCCGCGGCGAGGCGCTACCCTCTATCTGTGCGATCGCGCAGATTGAGCTCCTGTCGCGTCGTCCCGGTGAAAGCATGGGCACCAGACTGCTCATCAACGGGTCGCATGTCGAACTGCAGGAGGCCGCCGTATGTGAGGCCGGCACTTCGATAAGCGTACGCAATCTCTTCTTCAATGTCCCGGCGCGACGCAAATTTCTCAAGAGCGACAATGTGGAGCTCAGCAATGTCATGCGGGAGTTTGAGCGGCTCGCGCTTGTCAACGAGGGGGTGCGCATGAGCATCGACATAGGCTCCAGAAGCATCGACCTGCGCGCCGCCACTTTCCGTCAGCGTGTGGAGGATCTCTGGAAGCATAATCTCAAGATGGAGCTGCTCCCAGTGGAGGTGCACACTGACCTGGTGGAGATAAGCGGTTTTATATCACGCCCGGAGAATGCGCGGCGGCGCAATGCTCTGCAGTTTCTGTTTGTCAACGGGAGGCACATGCGCCATCCATATTTCCATAAGGCGATTGTAAGCTGCTACGACGGTCTGATAGCCTCTGACACACAGCCCTGCTATTTCATAAAATTCAAGGTGGACCCCTCTACGATCGATGTAAATATCCATCCCACCAAAAATGAGATAAAATTCGAGTATGAGAGCGACATCTGGCCGCTGCTGACTGCTGCAGTGAAGGCCGCGCTGGGGAAATTCTCCGCGGTGCCGTCGATAGATTTCACTGCCGATACAGTGCCCGCAGTAGCGATAGCGCCGGAGGAGACGCCTGAGCCCCCACGTATGAAAGTCACGGGCGGCTACAATCCCTTCAGGCAGTCGGCCAGAGGGGAGCGGGACTCCATACGCAACTGGGAGTCGTTATATTCCGACTTCATACGCCGGAGCGGGGAGCAGAGGGAGGAGCCCCGCGCCGTGCAGCAGCCGGTGTTGCCGCAGGAGGAGACGGATGTGGCTCTCAGCAGTGAGTGCCGTCAGTTCGCTCTGAAATATATAGTCACAATCTCCCGCGACGGACTTCTGCTGATAGATCAGCACAGAGCCCATGTGCGCGTGCTCTACGAACAGTATCTCGCGGCGGCTCATCGCTGCGAGAGCGTGGGGCAGACGCTCGTATTTCCCGAGCGTGTGGAGATACCGGGAGAATTGCAGGATGTACTCGCCGAAGTCGAGCCTCAGCTCGCGCGCCTCGGTTTTTCGCTCGAGTATGAGGAGCAGGATATCTGGCGCATTGTATCTGTGCCGGCGACACTCCGTAATGTCAAAGCCGCCGACACAGTGATGCGTCTGCTCGAATCGGCCATGGAGGAGAGTGACAATTTTGGCAAAGATGTGCTGCCGGTGGAGGCTATTCTCCGCCAGATGGCGCTCGCGCTTGCACGAGCCGCCGCCGTAAAAGGGGGCACCCCTCTCAGCGGTGTGGAGATGGAGCAGCTTGTGGCGGACCTCTTCGCATTGCCCGAGCCTGCGCTTACCCCCAACGGCAATCGTGTCTATACGGCTCTCGATGCCGACACGGTGGCCAGAATGCTCGGATAGAGAACAAAAGCCGCCGGTCTGCAGGCATCGGACCGTCGCAGTAAGTAAAATGAAATATCGCAATCACTATAATAACCCTTAACATAAAGGCCTATGAAAATCAACCAAAAATTTACACTGTCGGCTATTTTGGCCGGCACGCTGATGACAGCAAATGCCGCACCGGCTACTTTCGGCAGGCGTACTGCGAGTCCGGATGTCGCGCAGCTGCCTGCAAAGGCAGTCAAGAGTTCGTCGCTCGCATTTCGTGCGGTGACACTTCCTGAGACCAAGAGTCAGGAGGACGTCAATGGTCTGGTGGGATACCCCGCCGCTCCCGTGTTGAAGCGTCCGCAGTTGAAGCCGGAACGTAACCTTGTGCGCGCAGCCGCCGCCATCACGCCTGACCTGGAACTGCGCGGAAGTGTCATCGGCAGTTCCAATCCGGATTTTGCCGCAGGCATGTACAATATACCCACCGTACAGGGAGGTGAATTTACGTTGCTCGGGAGTGGAGTGACCGTCAATTACGGCGCCTATGACGACGGCAACGGCAATTTCTATGTGGCCGGTATGGAAGACTGGGGTATGGGATATGTCATCCCGTATCTTCTGATATATGATTCCAATACCTGGCAGCGCACCGGCGAAGTGGACAGCTGCGACCTCTCCATCCTCTGCACGGACAATGCCGTAGACCCCACTTCCGGGAATGTCTACGGATGTTATTACACCGAGGACGGCAGCGGTATGTGCTGGGCGCAGGCAAATTATGCCGCCGGCACATCCACACCTATCCGCACACTCTCGGCAGATGAGAAGATGTGGGGCGTGGCATGTGATGAGAGAGGACAATATTACGCCATCCTTGAAAACGGCAATCTCGTGGCTGTGGATAAGACTACCGGACGGCTGACCGTTGTCGGCAGTACGGGTCTGTTGCCTTATTATTCCACGAGTGCCACCTATGACACCAAGAGCAGTCAGATACTGTTCGCATACTCTCCGCTCGCGGCTACCGGTGCGCTCTGGACCGTGGATCCGGTGACAGCAGAGTCACATCTCGCACTCGGTTTCCGCGACCGTCAGCAGGTGACCAATCTGACAGTAATAGGCGAGGGGGCCGACCCGTCGGCGCCTGCCGCTCCCCGTTTTGAAGTGACTACATCCCAAGGCAAAATGTCGGCCAGTTACAAGCTGTGGATGCCTGTCAGCAATGTTGACGGCTCGGACGGCTCAGTGAGGCTTGATTATTCCATTATGCTCGACGGGGTGACTGTCAAGGAGGGGATAGCGCAGAAGGGACAGCCGCTCAGCGGCGTCATTGAGGTCGCTGAGCCCGGCATGCATTCATTCGCCGCTGTAGCTTCCAATGAAGTCGGTCTCGGAGCCCGTACGATGGTCAATCTATATGTAGGTCCCGGTGTGCCTTCCGCACCTCAGGGCGTGAAAGCCGTCACCAATGCCGACAATACCATCTCTCTGACATGGGATGCCGTCACCACTTCGGCCGACGGAGGATACATCGACCCGGCGGAGGTGACATATGTTATTTACAGAGGGGGTACGGAAATCGCATCCGGGATACAGTCCACATCATATATGGACACTCCTCCTATGCCGGAGAAATATGTAAAGATGGAGTATGAGGTGGCCGCTTACGCGCGTGACCGTGAGTCCGCCACTGCTTCCTGCGTGACCGGACTCGGCGCCATGACGCCACCTTATGCCTGCACATTCGGCACTGATAATTCCGATGACAATCTCTACACATCCTATAATCTTAACGAGGATGAGTCCTATTGGTATTATTCACCTTACTTTGCCTGCTTCAAGGTAGACTACGTCACTGATGCGAAAAATGACGACTGGCTCATATCTCCGGCCTTTAATCTCGAAGCCGGCAAGGTCTATGAACTGTCATACATCATATTTGCCGGCAGCTCGATGTATGAGGAGGATTATTCGCTGGCAATGGGCCGCGCCAACGACCCGGCGGCCATGACCACAATGCTTCTTGAAAACCAGCATCTCACTAACAGTCCCGAGAATCCGGCCACTGTCAAGGTCTCCATACGTCCGGAGGAGAGCGGACATTACTATATCGGATGGTATGCGCAGAGTGCCGATCCCTGCTTCATGATACGTCTCGAGGGGATTGAGATGAGCGCGGGGCTGTCGCTGAAGTCACCTGCTGAAGTCACTGACGTGCAGCTCACACCTGACATCGACGGACATCTCGTGGTCACCGGCGGTCTCAAGGCCCCGGCGGTCAATTTCCTTGGCGACCCTCTGCAGAGCAATTGCAATGTAGAGGTGCGCCGCAACGACCTAGGCGAACCTGTGACCGTGTTTACCAATGTGGCTCCGGGAAGTGCGCTGACTTTCACCGACAGCAATATCTCCGCGTCAGGAGACTATACATATGAATTTATCACGGAGAGCGTGGACGGCAACTCCGGACGCTCGGTGAAGAAGTCTATTTATGTAGGACCTACCGCTCCCAACCCCGTCACCAATGTTCAGGTTAAGGAGACGGAGACTCCCGGCACTGTCCTGCTGACCTGGGATGCTCCAGCCGAGACGGTGGACGGACGTCCCCTCAAGAGCGAGAATCTCACATATATGGTCTATACTCCCAACGGATATCAGCCGGCCATCGAGATGCTCCCGGAGCCCGTAAGTGAGTGCAAGGCGATTGTCAAGGTCTGCGAGCCGTCGGAAGCCTCTTTCGCCATCCTCTATGTCGAGTCGATCAATCTCGGGCTCAGTGCCGAGGAATGGTGCCGCTGTCAGATGATACCGGTAGGTCGGACTGCAGAAATTCCATATAGACAGAGTTTCAATGCCTCCGACCGTGGCCGGAATGCCGTAGGCATATATACTCCCGACGGGTCATATGCGTCATGGAGTGTGGGCAGTCCGGCCTCGCCGGGATATGCTTCGCAGGACGGTGACGATGCCTATCTGTATCTGGAGTGCGACACACAATATGCCCAGCCGGCTTTCTATACCGGCAAGATTGACTTGCGCGATGTCGCCAATCCCGCGCTCTCGCTGTATCACTACGTGCTGTCAAGCTCGGATGCCAATATGTTTGAGGTGATTGTGGTGACCGAGGACGGCACACCGCATTCCGTCGGACTCGTGGACCATAGCGATGATTATCACGATGGCTGGAATCTTGCGCTGTTCTCACTCGAAGAGTTCAAGGGGCAGGTCGTATATATAGTGGTCAATACAGTCATAGTCTCCCACAACGAGATGGCCTTCGACAATCTAAAGGTCGGCGAAATGCCGCAGACAGACCTCGCGGCCACAGCTCTCGCACTGCCTTCTGTCGTGGCGCCTGAGCGTCCGTTTGCTGTCAAGGCCACTGTCGCCAACCTCGGTATTCAGCCTGTGGAGAAATACACTGTGTCGCTGATGCACGATGGCGAGAAGGTGCTCGATATTGACGTGCCGCATGCTCTGCAGCCGGGTGCCGAGACTTATGTCGATTTTGAATACACTCTCAGTCCGATGGTGGATAGCGATCCTGATTTCAGTGTCGTAGTGGCCGCCCCCGGCGACAGCAATTCCGGCAACGATGAGTCGCCGATCGTCAGCGTCACTCTCAAAGTGCCCGCATGGCCCGCAGTCAACGATCTCGAGGCCGTACGTACCGATGAGGGTGTGGCGCTCGAATGGTCCACGCCGTCCACTTCCGGTTTCGATGCCAAGGAGGTGGAGAGCTTTGAAGACGCGGATGCATGGAGCGATGATGTCGACGGATGGACAATGGTGGACTGGGACGAACAGCAGATCGGCGGTGTCGATGCTGTAGGTCTCCCCTCGGTAGTCGGTGCGCGCACTCGCCATGCGTTCTTCGTCTTTGACAATCAGGCTGACGATATAGTATACTATGACAGCGCGCTCAAGCCTTTGCTCGCAGCCCACTCCGGCAGCAAGACGATAGCCACTATCTATACCATCAATCCCAATGTGGAGCAGGATGACTGGGCCATCTCACCGCTGCTTTGCGGAGAGGCGCAGACTGTCAGCTTCTATGCCCGCAGTTATCATCCGGATTATCTCGACTCGCTCGAGGTGCTCTATTCGCTGAGTGATTCCACTAATCCCGAGGATTTCGTATCGCTGTGTCCCGACGGCGCTTTTGAGGTGCCTCAGCTTGTGGACGAATACGGTGCCGCGGCCTATACATATTATGAGTTTAATCTTCCGGAGGGCGCTGTGCGTATGGCTTTCCGCGTCCATAATCCCGTAGGCGAGGGATATATACTGATGATAGATGATGTCAAGCTCAAGCAGGCCTATCAGACGCTCGAAGTGACCGGTTACAAGGTGTATCGTGACGGCGTATGTATCACCGACCGCCCGATAGACGCCACTGACTATCTGGACAAGGAGGCTGATGCGGGCGCCCACACATATCATGTGGCTGTGGTATACAATCGCGGCATCTCCACCGCCTCCAACGGCGCGTATGTCAAATCATCCGGCATGGATGCGGTGACAGGCGAAGCAGTCGCCATCTTCGCTGAGCGCAATGCCATTGTAGTCAAAGGAATCGCTGCGGATGAGCGATTGACTGTCTGCTCGACCGATGGCAAATTGCTTTATACAGGATTCGGCCCGGCGAAAGTCACCCTTCCGGCCGGTGTCTACACAGTAGCAGCCGGCGCTAAGACTGTCAAGCTGATAGTACGGTAGAAACACAATACTTTGCGGGATGGGCTCCGATATCCCATCCCGCAAAAAAAATGGGGGCTGTGTCGTAAATTAAGATTTTACGGCGCAGCCTCTTTTCTATGCTTTTGAGGATTTGATATTTTCAGGCGACTGATTTTTCTGGATTTTTCCAAAATATTCGATTCCCGTAAGGTGAAAAAATTGCATATAGGCAAAAATAGGTCATTTTGGGGCGTGTTTTCCCCATTTTGAACATGTTTTGCTAATTTCAATCGCGACAACCATCATCAATAATCATATATGTATCAAGCTGTCCATCAACGCAAAACCCCGTAGGGGTGGCGACATGATAGCCAGGTGTGAAATGTCCCGGAGGGCCATTTCACGCCTGGTCGACCCCGAGCCTCTATATAGGTGCCCCGTAGGGCCACCCCAATATGAGCCTCGAGCATCAAATAAATGACGAAGTCAAGAAAATCTGCGCCAATCTGCTCCCATATGCGAAGCGTCAAGGCCGAGACAAGAGATCTGCGTTCCGCCCATCCACCAAATAAATCCACATTATAGGACCCTGATAAAATAGAGGATTGTAGCGCAGTGACTTGGGGTGGCCCTACGGGGCACCTGCGTGGAGGGCTCGGTATAACCAGGCGTGAAATGACCGTACCGGGCATTTCACACCTGGCTAAATTGTTGTCACCCCTACGGAGTTTCGCTAACAAAATCAATCGCGACACTCGATATCGACATATATTAACATTAACATCGGCATTCATGCACGTGGTAACCCCAACAAAATCACCAGCGACACACATTGCATAAACCGAAAATATAATTCGTGTTAAAATAAGCATACTTTTAGGATTTTTTTTGTAATTTTGTCGCTGTAATGGTATCTCCTTACCGCTCCAGAGGGAGCGTCGGGCCTCCGAGTCTGGGGAGATTTAATAGGGAACACGGTGAAAATCCGTGACAGTACCCGCTGCTGTATGTCCCGCGAATGTCGGCCGAATTAGCCATTGGAGCCTCTGTGCTCTGAGAAGGCTCGGATTTGACTGGGATGAGTCAGAAGACCTGCCATTTACGCTTGTCTGAATTATGCCTGCGGGATTATGGGCTCTCAGTCGGGGTCGACTCCACGTCGTCTCGGCCATCTTATTGTCATCTCTTCCTTGCTAAGAAGAAGCAATCGATATCCCGTCGACACTTGTATTCGTGACAAGTGTCGACATTTTTTATTGTCCCTCTCTCCGGGGACGAACGGTTTAATCTTCTCATGAAGGATGAAATATCTTTACCTAATGATGGCAGTGGCCGCGGGTGTCGGCACGCATCAACCCTCATATGGAACCCAACCCTCCGACAGTGTGGCTCTCACGCTTAAAGAGCTCGTGGTGACGGCCTCTCGTCAGAATCCCGACGTGATTCCAGCCCAGACCCTCGAGGGCGATGAGCTGTACCGCCTAAACTCCAACAGTGTGGCCGACGCCCTGCGTTATTTCTCAGGGGTGCAGGTCAAGGACTATGGCGGCGTGGGCGGCATCAAGACCGTCAATATCCGTTCCATGGGCACAAACCACACCGGTGTTGTCTACGACGGCATCGAGCTGGGCAACGCCCAGAACGGCCAGATCGACCTCGGCCAGTTCTCGCTTGACAATGTCGAAGCCATTTCCCTCTACAACGGTCAGAAAAGCCGTATACTCCAACCCGCCAAAGACTTCGGCTCCGCCGGCTCCATCTATATATCAACCCGCAAGCCGCATTTTGAGGAGGGGGAAACCTATCATGCACGCGCCACGGTGCGCACCGGCTCTTTCGACCTCGTCAACCCCTCGGCACTAATAGAGCTGCGTCTTTCCGGCCATGTCAACGCCTCTCTCTCGGCCGAGTGGATTAATTCGAGCGGCAAGTACAAGTTCCGATACCGCCGTGTCAATCCCGCCGGAGAACTTGCATATGACACCACAGCCGTGCGTCAGAACGGCGACATCAACGCCACCCGTCTCGAAGCCAATGTCTACGGCAACCTACCCACGGGCGACTGGACTTTCAAGGTATACAACTACAACTCGGAGCGTGGTGTCCCAGGCGCCATCGTCAACAATGTGTGGCGGCGAGGCGAGCGCATCTGGGACACAAACTCATTCGCCCAGGGACGCTACACCGGCAATTTCGGAAATTTCACCACTATGAACTCGCTGAAATACGCCTTCTACCGCACTCATTACGTCAACAATGACGATAAGCAAGTAAAAGTCGACAACCTATACAGGCAGAAAGAACTATACTTCTCAACTGCCAACGAATACGACATTTTTCCTTTCTGGCGCGTCTCGCTTAGCTATGACTTCGCTTTCAACACCCTTCGAGCCGATATGTATGGCTTCGCTAAGCCAATCCGCTTCTCCCATTTCCTCTCTATTGCCACGGCGTTAAACTACCGACGCCTATCGTTGCAGGCAAGCTGTCTGGGCACTTTTATCCATGACCACCTCGAAGGGCAGGAATCGCCAAAGGACAAAAAAGTGTTAACCCCGGCCGTATTCCTCTCTTTCTATCCACTGCGCGTCAGTACCGACCTATCGCTCAGAGCTTTCTACAAGAAGTCCTTTCGTATGCCCACATTCAATGACCTATATTACGCCGACATGGGCAACTCCAAGCTCAATCCTGAGCATGTGACACAGTGCAACCTCGGTGTGGTCTATGACCGTTCCGGCAAGGGATTCTGGAATCATTTCCGCGTCACCGCCGATGTCTACTACAACCATGTCAGGGACAAAATTGTGGTTTACCCGAAAGGTCAGCAATTCCGCTGGACGATGCTCAACTTAGGTAGGGTGCGGATAAGGGGCATTGATGCCGCTGCTCTTCTCACGGTTTGCCCGGTAAGCGAGCTGTTTCTGACGTTGCGTTGCCAGTACACTTTTCAGCGCGCCATTGATGTGACCAATCCCGCCGATAACTATTACCGTGACCAGATTCCATATATACCACGCAATTCGGGATCCGTTGTGGCAAACGCCCTGTGGCGCGGATGGTCGCTCAACTACTCCTGGATTTACGTAGGAGAGCGCTATAATCAGCAAGAGAACATTCGCTACAACTACACCCAGCCCTGGTATACCTCCGACATATCCATCTCGAAGGATATCCGCATTAAGAATGTGAAACTCCGCGCCATGCTCGAGGTCAACAATCTACTCTCGCAGGACTATGATGTGATTCTCAATTACCCGATGCCGAAGCGAAACTTCCGTGTGACCGTCTCCGCCGAAATCTGAAAACAATGTCAAAATCTTATTTATTAAAATATTATTATTTCATTCTATTTATGCAGCTCTTACCGGTAGTCGCGGGCTGCCGAGAGGACGAACTTGTTGTGCCCACGGAGTATGACATCATTACCGATGAGCCGTCAGCTGACACTAAAATCCGGGGTTTATACCTCGTCAATGAGGGGAATATGGGTTCCAACAAGTGTACACTCGATTATTATGACTATTTTACCGGTCTGTATGCCCGCAATTTCTATGCCGAGCGGAATCCCAACGTAGTCAAGGAGCTGGGAGATGTGGGCAATGATATAGGTATATACGGATCCAAGCTCTATGTAGTGGTCAATTGCTCACACAAGGTGGAGGTGCTTGATGCCCGCACAGGCGTACGTCTCGGGCAGATTGACATCCCCAACTGCCGCTATGTGCGCTTCCATCGCGGCAACGCATACGTGAGCTCATATGTCGGTCCGGTACTGATTGATGCGGACGCGCCGAAGGGTGCCGTCTACGAGGTAGACACCACGTCCCTAACGGTGCGCCGCAAGGTCACAGTGGGGTATCAGCCAGAGGAGATGG
>CAYSJG010000003.1:0-7181 GCA_964431295.1 uncultured Sangeribacter sp.
CCTGCTCGATGGGGAGCTGGTTGAAGTTCTGGGCCTCGTAGTTGGCGATCTGCTGTCCGTCGAGCGAGAGAGACTGCGAGAAGTAGCCGTAGCGATAGAGGAATCCGACGGCAGTCATATTGATGCGGGAGTCGGAGGCCTGCTTGATGTAGTCGCCGGCGAGCACACCCAGACCGCCGGAGTATATTTTCAGACAGTTGCAGAGACCGTATTCCATAGAGAAGTAGGCCACCGAGGGTATGTCGCTGTGCATCGGCTGCTTCATATAATCGCGGAATGATGCGTAGACACCTTTGATGCGCTCCATGAACTCTTCGTTTTCGAGGATTTCACGGTAGCGGTCATAGCTCATACGCTGGAGAAGCATTACAGGGTTTTCACCCACTTTGCGCCAGAGATCATGGTCAAGATCACGGAAGAGACTTTTCCCTTCGCTGTTCCATACCCACCAGAGATTCTTGCTCATCTCCTCGAGGGGCTTGAGCTTCGACGGGAGCTCGGTGCTCACCGTGATGTTGTGCCAGGAGGGCTGGTTTGCATTGCTGACTTGAAGTTTCATATTATTTATTTAGCTTGGTTTTACTTTTGGATTATATTATCTGTCTGTATGGGCATCCGCGATTGCCGTTTCAATTGCGGCTGTCGCGGTTGCGGAAGGCTATGTCGAAGGCCTTGAGATATTCCTTGATAAAGAATTTCCAGTCGGCGGCCTCTGAAGTGGCTTTTGCAGCCTTAGCGGCGTTGGCGCATTCTTTTACCGGCGCCGACATGAGTTGCAGGGCGCATTGGGCGATATTCTCGCAGGTGTCGCCGTAGTTGTCGTCATTTCTGCTCATTACCTCCACTCCGGTAGTGAATATAGAGTTGGGGAAATTGGAGAGTACCCATTGTCCGAATCCGGCTTTGTCAGTGGTGACGGTAGGCACACCGAAGGCTATGCTTTCCAGCGGAGTGTAGCCCCAGGGCTCGTAATATGAGGGGAAGACAGTGAGGTCTATAGCCGGAAGAAGGTCATAATAGCTGATGTCGAGTATCCCGTCGGTGCCGTCGAGATAGCAGGGGATATAGATGATTTTGAGATTTTCCGGCATCCCCTCGGCTTCTATGGCGCGTATGCGGCAAGCCACGGAGTCTGAGTCCTCGTTGTTGAGCCGATGGGTCAGATAATCCGGCTGCGGGCGCTGGTCGCCACCGTTGTTGAGATCTACGAGCAGCGCTCCGGAGGGCTCTTTGACCCATGCGGGGACAGCCACTATTGCGAGTACGTTTTGCTTCGGTGAGTCTTTGACGAGCATAGCGAGACGGCGCATGGAGTCCAGAAAGAGGTCGAGTCCCTTATTGCGATATTCATTACGGCCGGATGTGGCGATGATGAAAGTATCTTCGGGAAATTCTCTGCCGCTGAGCAATCCGGCGATTTTCAGCAGCCGGCTGCGGCCGTTGGCGCGCAGTTTCGCATATTTTGTCGAAGCTGGTACGAAGTCCGGTTCAAAACCGTTGGGGGTGATGACGTCCGGCGTTTTGTCCAGAAGCTGCTTGCATTCGCGGGCCGTCACCTCGCTGACGGTGGTGAAACAGTCAGCGCGCATGGCGGCTGTCTTTTCGAGCGAGTGCTTGGACTCCATGTTGAGTTCGGAGGCCATCTGGTCACCGTTGTAATGCTCGAAATATTTATAGAGCGCCTTTCCGTTGCCGCAGATAGAGCGGCCTATGGATGTGGCGTGAGTGGTAAAGAGAGTGGCTGCCTGAGGCAGATGCTTCTCGAGATACAGGAGTCCCATGCCGGTGGTCCATTCGTCAAAATGTGCGGCCACTCCCCTCTCGTCTGCGTTGAGATGAGCGGTGAGAGCCTCGATGACCATGGCGGCGGCGAGCGAGAAGGCGCAGGCCTCTCCGTAATCGCCGTAGGCATGCAGAGAGTCAACTCCGTATGTCTCCCACATCTCGCCGTAATATCGGTCGAGGAGCGGGAAGATGGTGTGGAAGTCCACGAGCACTACCAATGGTGAGCCGGGGATGTTCCATCTGCCTACCCGGATTTTTATATCGTGAGGGAGACGGCAGCGTGAAGCGGCGCTTTTAAGCAGCGTCTTGCGCTCAATAAAATATGGTGAGGGATTGTCATCGTTCCATACATCGGGACCTATGAAAATGAGACGGTCTCCGTAGAGCTGATGTAATTCACGGGCTTTAGTGCTAAGTACCGTGTATATGCCACCTATTTTATTGCACACTTCCCAGCTGGTCTCAAACAGCAGGGATATATCCTTGGAGGAATAAGAGTGCTTCATGCAATCTGTATTATGATTTATACCTGAATAATACTTTAGTCAGGTGGGGTTATTTTAAATGCCGAAGTCAGCCTGATATATGTAATCTCAAAGGCTGTACCTGAATTTTTTGCAAAGTTATGAAAAATCCGTCACATATCCAAATGCAATCCGGCCGATTCATGCGAATCGGCCGGATTGTATTTATATAGGTATTGCTGATCTGTTTTGATCTGTAATCAGGGCGCGTCCCTTATTTCATCGGGCAGCGGGGCTTGATCTGCTTGAAGAAGTCATTGCCCTTGTTGTCCACAAGTATGAATGCGGGGAAGTTTTCAACCTCGATTTTCCAGATGGCTTCCATGCCGAGCTCGGGATATTCGAGCAATTCCACATTCTTGATCGAATTTTTGGCAAGGATGGCGGCGGGTCCGCCGATGGAGCCGAGATAGAAACCGCCGTGCTTCTTGCAGGCATCGGTGACCTGCTGTGAGCGGTTGCCTTTGGCGATCATGATCATACTGCCTCCGGCGGCCTGGAACTGATCCACGTACGGGTCCATACGCCCGGCAGTAGTGGGTCCGAAGCTTCCTGAAGCGTATCCTTCGGGCTTCTTGGCGGGGCCGGCGTAGTAGATGGGATGCTCCTTGAGATAGTCGGGCATCGGTTCGCCGGCGTCGAGGCGCTCTTTGATTTTTGCATGAGCAATGTCGCGTCCCACGATGATGGTGCCGTTGAGGCTCAGACGTGTGGATACGGGATACTTGTCAAGGTCGGCGAGCACCTCTTTCATGGGACGGTTGAGGTCGATTGTCACTACCTCTCCCTCGCCCGCGTTGCGGTATTCTTCAGGTATGAGTTCGCCGGGGAATGTGTCGAGTTTCTCCACCCAGATGCCTTCGCGGTTGATCTTGGCCTTCACATTGCGGTCGGCCGAGCAGCTGACGCCCATGCCTACGGGACAGGAAGCACCGTGGCGCGGCATACGTATCACGCGTATGTCGTGGGCGAAATATTTGCCGCCGAACTGTGCGCCGAGACCGATGCAGTGTGCGGCTTCGAGGAGCTCTTTCTCCAATTCCACATCGCGGAATGCGCGGCCGTACTCATTGCCTGTGGTGTGGAGATTGTCGTAATATTTGGCGCTCGCTTTCTTGACAGCGGCAAGGTTGGCCTCGGCGGAGGTGCCTCCGATCACAAAGGCGATATGGTAAGGAGGACAGGCGGCAGTGCCGAGCGTCTTCATCTTCTCCACGAGGAATGGCACGAGGGTCTTGGGGTTGAGGATGGCTTTGGTCTCCTGATAGAGGTAAGTCTTGTTGGCGGAGCCGCCTCCTTTAGCCACGAAGAGGAATTTGTATTCATCGCCTTCTGTGGCGTGTATCTCAATCTGCGCCGGCAGGTTGCAGCCAGTGTTGACCTCTTCATACATGGTGAGAGGAGCGTTTTGTGAGTAGCGCAGATTATTTTCGGTATATGTCTTGTAGACGCCGAGGGAGATTTTCTCCTCGTCATCGCATCCGGTCCACACCTTCTGACCCTTGTAGCCGGCGCAGATGGAGGTGCCTGTGTCCTGACAGAAAGGGAGTACGCCTTTAGCGGCGATCTCGGCGTTGCGGAGCATGGTCAGCGCCACAAACTTGTCGTTTTCGCTGGCCTCGGGGTCCTTGAGTATCTTGGCCACCATCTCATTGTGCTGACGGCGAAGCAGGAAGGAGCAGTCGCGCGAAGCTTCGTTGGCCAGGATTGTCAGCGCTTCGGGATCGACTACGAGCATTTCGTGGCCCGCCCAGTTCTCGACTTTTACATGGTCCTTGGTCACCAGACGGTATTCTGTGGTGTCCGGGCCAAGCTCAAACATCTCTTGATAGTGGAAAGGTTTGGTAGGCATATCTTTTATGATTTTGAATTTTGATTTTTTTTGAATTTCAGGAGTTTATCTCCACATTCTCATCTGTGTGGATGATGTATGATCAATTGATGGAAGGTGATTCTTCCAAAGTGCGAAGTTAACAAATATTTTCTGATTGAGAGAGTAATGTATGGGTAAAATTTAGTAATTTTGTTACCTATGACAATCCGAAGCATTATATATATATCACTATCCGCGCTGCTGATAGCAGGCGCGGCCTACCCATCCGAAGCAGACGCGGCGCGCAGAAGCCGCTCCAAATCACGTACATCTGTATCTAAAAAGCGGAGCGGCAAGCGCAGCAGCGGCCGGAAGAGCCGCCGTAGCGCCTCGGGCAGCAAATCGCGTGCCGCCGCCTCCAAGGCTCCGGTAGATCCGCCTCTCACAGACTCGCTGACAATGCTTGTAAACGGTTTTGTGCTTGAGAATATCCCCGCGGATATGAATCCGGGAGGTCTGCGTGTCAACAGTGTGAAGCCCGATGCGCGCCGCTCGTCGGTGCGTGTGGGACTTAATGAGAATTTTACCTTTCTGCCGGTGAGCCGCGAGGTGATCCGCGACATAGAGAAGAGTGTGTCGCAGGCTCTCCCCGACTCTCTCAAAGGATTTGACGTCTCGCTCCATGTCGGCAACCGCTCTCTGGCTTATTATATCAACAAGATCGACAAGCTCCCGGAGGAATATCGCAAGAATATCCCGTTTGTGCGTGCCGTCAAGCCGTATATAGAGCCTAAAAAGGGTATGGAGGGCGACATACTCGCGCTCTGGAGCAGCCATGGACGATATTATAAAAACGGTGCGTGGCAATGGCAGCGTCCGTTCCTCTTCCAGAGTGTCGAAGATACGTATACGATGTCCTATGTGCTCCCCTATCTCGTGCCGATGCTCGAGAATGCCGGAGCGTATGTGATGATGCCGCGTGAGCGCGATCTCAACCGCGAAGAGGTGATCGTGGACAACGATATCAATGACGGAGGGATGCTCTTCTCGCAGACCACCTACCGCGAGATGAATGCAAGCCGCTCCTGGACCACCGGTGAATTCGAGGGTTTCATATATGACCTTCCGGATTTTCGTGATACTGAGAATCCGTTTGAAAACGGCACCTACCGTCAGACCCAGACTGTCCGCAGCGGCACACCTGCGGTGGCCGCATGGTATGCCGATATACCCAAGGACGGCGAATTTGCAGTATATGTGAGCTATAAAAGTCTTCCCAACTCAACCACCGACGCGCGCTATACGGTGAATTATTCCGGCGGCAGTCGCGAATTTAAAGTAAACCAGAAGATGGGGGGCGGCACATGGATATATCTCGGCACATTCCCCTTCGAGGAGGGTTTCTCTTCGGAAGTGCCCGTGGTGACGCTCACCAATCTGACTGAGAAGGAGGGTGAGACCATAGTGACGGCCGATGCTGTGAAAATCGGCGGCGGCATGGGCAACATAGCCCGTTCGCCCCACCGAAGCGATATCTATTACGACCCCTCCACAGGTCAGGATGAGCCTGCTGATGAAGGTCAGGATGAGGATGAAGAGGATGCGAATGAGGGTGACGACGTATCCGACAGCGTGGCTGATGTCACTGACGATGTCGACTCCGGCACGGGTGACAGCTCGCGCGATACAGCAGAATCTGCAAAGCAGCAGGATGAGCCTGCGCGTCCCAAAGGCACTCCTCCGGTGTTTCGCACATCCGGTCTCCCCCGCTATCTTGAGGGAGCGCGCTACTGGATGCATTGGGCCGGTGCGCCGGAGAGCGTATATTCGCCCTATGACGGTGCCAACGATTATAAGGATGACTTCACCGACAGGGGTATGTGGGTCAACTGGCTCGCCGGCGGCTCGCGTGTGCTTCCCGGTCGCAAGGGATTGAATATACCTGTTGATCTGACCTTTGCCCTCCACAGCGATGCCGGCAAGAAGAGCGATGACAGCTTTGTCGGCACTCTCGGCATATATTATTCCAACGACGGCGCCTCCTATGTCGACGGCACTCCGCGTATCAATTCGCGTATGCTCACCGATCTGGTGATGCGGCAGATCACCGGTGACATCCGTCGTTCCTGGGACTCCGGATGGCGTCGCCGCCAGATGTGGGACAAGTCCTATCTCGAGGCGCGTGTGCCTGAAGTGCCTACCACTCTGATCGAGCTTATGAGCCATCAGAATTTCGCCGATATGCAGTATGGACTCGACCCGGCTTTCAAATTCACAGTGGCGAGGGCCATATATAAAGGTCTCGCACGCTTCCTCTCCGAGCGCAAGGACCGTCAGCTCGTGATACAGCCGCTGCCGGTAAAGGATTTCGCCATACAGCATGTGTCGAAGGGTCGTTTCAGACTTAGCTGGCAACCTACAAATGACCCGATCGAACCGACTGCCGTTCCCGCGAAGTATATTATCTTCGAACGCACGGAGGGGACACTCGGTTTCCACAAGGTCGGAGAGACCTCTTCCACTCACTTCGATGTCAAGGTGGGCGATGACCTGATACGCTCCTATCGCGTAGTGGCGGCCAATGACGGCGGTCTCTCCTTCCCCTCCGAGACACTCGCTCTCCGCGAGGGCCTTGACCATCGCACCCCGGTGCTGATCGTCAATGGATTCAGCCGCATCTCCGGTCCGGCGAAATTCTCTTCCGACGGTCGCGCCGGCTTTGACTCAGGCGAGGATTTCGGAGTCCCCTATATCCGCGACATCTCCTACACCGGTCGTCAGACGGAGTATAGCCGGAGCGCCGGCGAGAGTTTCGGACGCAGTTCCTCGAGTTATGTCGACAAGATTATCGCCGGCAACACTTTTGATTATCCGGCGGTCCACGGCGAGGGTGTGGCCGATGCGGGATACGGGTTTGTCAGCTGTTCGGCGGGCGCTGTGGAAAACGGCACCGTGCAGCTGAAGGACTTCAAACTGGTGGACCTTATCCTCGGCCGTCAGAAGAGGACGGTGACGGGTCGCGGACAGGGGGAGTTGTCACGAGCGCGTTATCCGGCCTT
>CAYSJG010000003.1:7191-23924 GCA_964431295.1 uncultured Sangeribacter sp.
TTCCCGGAGGCTTTGCAGGCCGCTCTCAGCGGCTATGTGCGCCAGGGAGGCGCCCTGATCGTAAGCGGTGAGAATGCAATCTCCGACCTGCTCGGTGTCTCCGCCACCTGTGCGGTGGACTCCGCCACTATGGAGACAGCCCGATATAAGGCCGGTCTTAAATTTGCCGAGCAGACGCTCGGGGTGCGGCTGAGCAGCCGTGAGGCATACGGCGGAGAGTCTGTGCAGATGCTCGGACTCAACGGTATGCCTAAAGGAAAACTACCCTACAGCACTACTCTCAATGAAGAGTATTATATAGTGCAGCATCCCGACAGACTCGAGGGAGCCGATGAGCGCGCGCTGCCGCTTATGATCTTCGATGACGGGTCTGCCGCCGCAGTGGAGGCTGCTGTGGGCAAAGGGCGCGTGGTCACCATGTCTGTGCCGATTGAAAGTATTACCGACAGCGAGATCCGCGGCAAGGTGATGGAGACGCTTATAAAGAATACGATGAAATAACCCAGCAAGTAAATTATAAAATGGAGATATATAAATTCACAACAGTCGAAGCGCTCAGGGAGAAAATCTTCCGTTCGCCGCTCGAGCAATATATCCTCGTGCAGATATCCGACAAGGAGGTGGAGCTTTACCCTCATGCCGTGAGGCGTATGCGTCAGATAGCGGAGAGCACGGATGTGTCGATGGTCTATTCCAACTTTTACGACGAACTTCCGGACGGCACTCTCCGCAAGCATCCTCTGACACCGTTCTATCCCGGTTCGCTGAGGGATGATTTCGATTTCGGAGCGGTGGTGCTGCTTAATTCCGCGGATGTACTGGCAGCCTCCGAGGATTTCGACCCGGAGGATTCGCAGTATTGCGACGGCGGATGGTATGTGTTGCGTCTGCGTATGAGTCAGGGTAGATTCTTTACGCTTTTGCCGGAGTATCTCTACCGTTGCCGCGAGTGCGATCTGCGTGCCAGCGGAGAGCGGCAGCATGATTATGTCAATCCCAAAGTGGCCGACCGGCAGCTGGAGATGGAGCAGATTCTTACAAATCATCTCTATGAGATCAACGCTCTGGTGCGTCCCCACGGGATAAGGATAGATTATGAGGGTTGTGACGAAGCGGATCACAAGGTATTCTACAATGAAGCTTCGGTGATCATACCGGTGAAGAACCGTGTGCGCACCATTGCTGACGCCGTGGCTTCGGCGCTGTCGCAGCGGACCAATTTTCCATTCAATGTCATCGTGGTGGACAATTGTTCGGATGACGGCACTTCGGAGCTCCTCGCCTCGATCGATGATCCGCGGCTGGTAGTGCTTCATCCTGCCGAGGAGGAGATGCTCGGCATCGGAGGATGCTGGAATATGGCTGTCACCTCGGAGCATTGCGGCCGCTTCTGCGTGCAGCTTGACTCCGACGATGTATATAGCGGCACGGATGTGCTGCAGAGGATAGTGGACAAATTTCTTGAGACAGACAGCGCTATGGTGGTGGGCAGCTACTTCCTCAGCGACTTCAAGCTCAATCCCATACCTCCTGGTCTGATTGACCATAAGGAATGGACAGATGAGAACGGACGTAACAATCTCTTGCGTGTCAACGGTATCGGTGCGCCAAGAGCCTTCTATACGCCTCTGGTCCGCGAGTTTCTCTTTCCCAATGTCAGCTATGGCGAGGATTATGCCATGGCGCTGCGCATATCCCGCGAATATCATATCGCGCGTATCTTCGACGGCATATATTATTGTCGTCGCTGGGAGGGAAACTCCGATGCGGCTCTTTCCATCGAGAAGGTCAACGAGCATAATTCTTACAAGGACTTTCTGCGTAGCAGCGAACTTCTGGCGCGCATCATAGCCAACAATGATATGGTCAATGACGACAAGGCCTTCGAGGAGATGTTTGCCAAGCAGAATCCGTTTCTCAACGGTGTGGTGGATGAAGAGATCTTCGGACCATACGACGATGATGACGACGACGACGATGACGACGATGAATAATGGCAGCCATGGCAGGCGCGGTGACAGGCGTGACAACAGGTGCGATGAAAGGAGCGGTTATGAATGCTGACTACAGACCGAGTATGCCTCTGCTCGGGGAGCAGCTGCGCGAGCAATTGAAGGTATGGCCGCTGGCGGCGGCCAATTTTGCCGCTCTGGGTCGCTGCGAGCGCCGCTCTTTTGCTGTAGGCGCGGGCGGGGCTCTCCATGGCGCTTTCCAGTACAATCCGGCGCGTATCGTCAGCACGGCGGCCAAGACCGATGCCGCCTCTCTGGCTTCGCGTCCTTGTTTCCTTTGTGCCTCCAATCGTCCGAAGGAGCAGTATATGCTCCCCTGGCGCGGTCCGTCGATGCGTGAGGGGGAGGGTCAGAAGTGGGAGATATTGGTAAACCCCTATCCTATTCTTCCCTTCCATCTGGTGATGGCGGCGGCCGAGCATAAACCTCAGCAGGATATCCCGGCCGATATGATAGCTATGGCGGAGATGCTTCCCGGCGCGGCTCTGTTTTTCAACGGTGCGCAGGCCGGTGCGTCGGCGCCGGATCATGAGCATTGCCAGATAGTGCTTGCCGATGAGCTGCCTCTGCTGCAGTATCTGGAGCGCGGCGGCAATCCCGGCGATCTCCCCTTCAATGTGGAATATTATGATGTCACTCCGGATATGGCCGGCTTCGAAATGATGGAGTGCTTCCTGAGATGCAGCGATCCGGCGAAGGTCAATGCCTTCGCATGGCTCGGCAAGGAGGGGAGGATGCGTCTGCTGAAGGTGCATCGCCGCGCCTGGCGTCCCTCCTGCTATCCGGAGATGATGGTAAGCCCGGGGAGCATTGATGTGGCCGGGCTGATAATTCTGCCCCGCAGGGAGGATTTTGAACGTATCACCGAGGCTGATCTGCTGAAAATTTATTCTGAGACTATTTTATGAACAAACAAAAGCGCCGGGTAAGCCCCTGGGCATGGATACCTACTGTGTATGTGGCGGAGGGTCTCCCCTATTTTGCCGTCAATACTCTGACGGTACTGATGTATAACAATCTCGGCATACCCAAAGCGGAGATGGCATTTTTTACGGGATGGCTCTATTTGCCATGGGTGATCAAGCCCTTCTGGAGTCCCTTTGTGGATTTGCTGGGCACCAAGCGGAGCTGGACGGTGGCCATGGAGGGGCTGATCGCTCTGGCGCTGGCTGCTGTAGCGCTTCTATTGCCGATGGGCTTCTTTTTTGTGGCGACGCTGATTGTATTCTGGCTGATGGCTTTCTGCAGCGCCACTCACGATATCGCCGCCGACGGTTTCTATATGCTGGAGCTGGACGAGCGCGAGCAGGCGGCATATGTGGGTGTGCGCTCCACATTCTATCGTGTCGCGAGTGTGCTCGGTCAGGGCGGCCTGGTGATGCTTGCCGGATGGCTCGAACATACCACAGGCGATATCCCTCTGTCGTGGTCGCTGACTTTCTTTGTGTTGTCGGCGCTCTTTCTGCTGATATTTCTCTATCACCTGAGGATACTCCCCCGCCCGGCCTCCGACCGGGCGCAGAGGCTTGCCGCTCCCGGAGAGCCGCCGGCTTGCAATGCCGGCGCCGCCGATATCTCCCCGAAGGATCATCCGAATGCGGGCTCCTCCGATATCGCCTTGGAGGGAAGGCGATCGGATGAGGGTGACAAGGGTGCTCAGGCTCGTGCGATACTCCGGGGTTTTTGGGAGACTTTTGTGACCTTCTTTCAGAAGCCGCATATATGGGCTGCGCTATGCTTTATGCTGCTGTATCGTCTTCCGGAGGCTCTCTGTATCAAGATGACGCAGCCCTTTCTTGTGGATCCTCTGACGCAGGGCGGCCTGGGACTCACTACCGCACAGGTCGGTTTTGTCAACGGCACCGTGGGGGTGATAGCGCTTCTGGCCGGCGGTATTGTCGGCGGCATAGCTATTGCGAAGGGTGGATTGCGGCGCTGGCTATGGCCGATGGCTCTCCTGCTGGCTCTCCCTTGCGTGGCCTATTTGCTTCTGGCTCATTGGCAGCCTTCCTCCTTTCTGGTCATCTCTGCGGCTATCGGAGCGGAGCAGTTTGGCTACGGCTTCGGCTTTACCGCCTTCATGCTCTATCTGATGTATTTCAGCCGCGGCGAGAGCGCCACCTCCCATTATGCTTTCTGTACCGCTTTCATGGCCTTGGGTATGATGCTGCCGGGGATGGCCGCGGGTTGGCTATACGATCTTGTGGGAGGGTATGAGCCCTTCTTCTGGCTCGTGATGCTGGCATGCATTGCAACGCTCTCTGTGACCGCGGTCATCCATCGGCGCTTGCCTCTCTCGGGAGCTATCGCTCCCGGCTCCTAAAGCTTCGCGCTGACCAATATTGCCTCTCTCTCGCCTCGGCTCTTGCCTCTCCTCTCGCCTCTCCTCTCGCCTCTCCTCTCGCCTCGGCCCTTGCCTCTCTCTTGCCTCTCCCTCGCCTCGGCTCTTGCCTCTCCCTCGCCTCTCTCTCGCCTCGGCTCTTGCCTCTCTCTCTCCTCGGCTCTTGCCTCTCCCTCGCCTCGGCTCTTGCCTCTCTCTTGCCTCTCCCTCGCCTCTCCCTCGCCTCGGCTCTTGCCTCTCCCTTGCTTCTCTCGCGAAGCTTTGGTTGCCGGCAAGCGATAGCTGCCGATTTTTATTCGATAGCTCTTTTTTATATGATAATTTGATTTAATATGATGATGCCTAAAAGGAAAAGGTCGGGCCGCAGGCTGGAGGGTCATGATTATGCCGCCCGCTGTATCTATCATATTATCCTGAATAAGAATGATGGTATCCCTCCCTTCTCAAGGATCGTCGGTGAGGTGGGCTCGCATGACAATCCTCCGAGGGTCGAGCGTACTCCTCTCGGTGAGATTGTCAATGGCTGTCTCTCCGCTGTCAGGAAGAGATATCCTTTTGCTTCGATATTGCGGCGATGCGTGATGCCGGATCATGTGCATTTCGCCATTTTCATCAAGGAGAAGTCGGATGTGCATCTCGGTGATATTATCCTCTCGCTGAAGTCGGATTGCAGACAAGCCGCCATGGGCGCCGATCTGCCGTATCTTCTCTTTGAGGAGGGATATTATGATATCATCCTTACGAAATATGATCAATTGCCCAAGATGCTGGCCTATATAAGCGACAATCCGCGGAGGCTGCTTGTGCGCAGGCAATATCCTGGCTGGTTCAGGCGCTTTCAGATTGAATTGGAGACGGGCGAGCGACTGGACGCATACGGTAATTGGGATTTGTTTGCCGATGCGGATGTCGAGGCGGTCAGGATCAGCCGTCGGTTCAGTCCTGATGAACTGAGGGAGAGGAAGTGCAGGTGGCTGCGGACTATCCGCAATGGCGGAGTGCTGGTCTCCCCTTTCATCAGCAGGGGTGAGATGAAGGTGAGGGATTATGCCGAGGAGAATGAATGTAATATCATCTATATCACGGACGAGCCTTTCGGCGAGCGCTACAAGCCTCAGGGGAGGCGATTCGAGCTATGCTCGGAAGGCCGCATGGCGATCGTGTCGGTGCCTTCATTGCGAGTGGGCAGCAAAGAGCTCCGACGCGAGGATTGCCTGCGGATGAATAGTATCGCCGAGAGCATCGCTTCCGGAGGCTGCCGAATAATCTGCTGAATCGGGAGCTGACGCTCCCGGCTCCGAAAGCTTCGCGCTGATTGCTGCGGCTGCTTGTCGCTTGTCTTTGCAGTAGGCTGCTGGAATTATGGTCTCTGCTGTATGGATATAAAATAATCCGCGACGCCGGGCGCCGCGGATTATTTTATGATTTGTGAATATCCGGATTATTTGACAATCTTTGTGGATTTGCCGTTTACGACCTTGATGTAGATGCCGCGCTCGGGTTGAGCCACGCGAACACCCTGCAGGTTGTAGTATACGGGAGCGGCCTCTTCGGCTGTGTTGAGCTCTACGCTTGATGAACCGTTTTTCTCTCCCTCTACGCTTACATTCTTAATCTCCCATGTGCCGGCAACAGCGTCGGTAGATACATAGTGGAAACCGATGCGCACCTGCTTGCCTGCGTATGCGCTGAGATCAATAGTCTGCTCTACAAAATCCCATGACCATTTTGTGATGTTGAGGGCATCCGAGAGATGATTCCATACGGGCTCTACGGCAGCGTCACTCACCTCTGCAATCACAATGGAGACATACTTGTTGATGTTCTCCTGAGTGCATTCGATGTTCTCGTTGTTTTCCTTGAACTGGTTGAGAGCATGCTCGAAGGTGAGGGTGATGTTCTTGCGGCCGGAAAGGTCAAGGACAGGTGAGCCCATGATAGCGTCTGATGCTTTTACCTGCTTATTGATATAAGCGGATGCCTTGAGACCATATTGGTTGTTGATGCTCCAGGGGTCGATGTCACCGTTGTTGTAAACGGTGAAGCCGCACTCATCGGTAGTGCATTCGTTGCTGTAGATGATGTTGGCAGGATCGGGCACTACATTGATAGTGTAGGATGCGCTTGCTGCGAAATATGTGTCGGTCTCTGCGGATGTGGCGGTGATGACAGCTGTGCCTTTGCCATTGATTGTCACGGTGCCGTCGGTTGTTACAGAGGCTACCTCATCGTTATCAGAAGCGTATGTGATGGCGCCGTCAGTTACGGCAGTGAGCTCGGGAGCGGTGAATGCGGCGCCCATAATTACCTCAACAGTCTCCTCTGAGAATGAAAGGCTGGCTACCTTCTTTGAGGAATCGATGCTATATGTGATCTCAACCTTGTTGAAGTCGAGCTGACCGGCCTTCTCGGCGCTGTCAGAGCCGTAATTGGCCTTATCGCCTACCGTGAAGACAATCTCATTGGCAGCGCCTGTCCATGTGACTGTAGCATCGCCGGCAGCCTGGGCAGCTATTGTGCCTGCAGAAGCGGTGATGGGAGCGAGACGCTTGAGGCCTTGGGCAGAAAGAGTGTAGACTACTTTCTGTATGGTAACGCCTCCGGCAGCGGTCAGAGTAGCAGTATTCTTGGCATACAGGCGGATGTCAAGGGGCGCAGATGTCTTGCTGTCTACAAGGTAGAGAGGAGCGGTCTGGCCCTTGTTCTTGTTGAATTCAAACGAGAACAGAGTCTGGTCTTTGGGAGTCCATTCGGTCAGATTGTCAATCTTGGCAGTGCCGAGATCGCTGACCTCAAACGTGGCGACTTCCGCGAGAGCGGGAGCGACAACAGCAGCAGCTGTGGCGAGAGTGAGGAAAAGTTTTTTCATCTTTTCGATTTTGATTAGGTTATTATTAGTGTATGTATTGGTTTTCAATGAGTTATGATTTTATTGAATTAGACTTATTCTCTCTTCCTACAAAAATAATATATAAATACAAGCTCCGCAAATATTCTCTGTTAAAATCAGAATAATTTTCTCTCCGCCCGCTCTTAACGCGGGGGCTAAATAAAAAAGATAGCGGGTCCGTCAGTGTAAGACTGACGGACCCGCTGGGATTGCAGCTGAATCAGCTATTGCCGATATCAGCGGATGATTGTCTTTTTACCGTTGACGATATAGAGGCCTTTGAGAGCCTTAGTGCTGTTGATGCGGCGGCCGAAAAGATCGTAAACCACAGTCTCGTTCTCGTTCTCGATTGTCTGAATGCCTGAGGGTTTCTGCTCGATTTCTACAGCATACTGGAGCATGGCGGGCTCGGATAAAACACCGTTGCGTTTTGTATATATAATAACACCACCCTGACCTGAAGTGAGTGTAATCTTGCCATCGAGTGACTGTGTCAGCGGGGGAAGCTCGCTCTCCACTTCTCCTTCAGCGAGCGGTTCAACGCCGGATTCGTCGCTCATTGCGTAGTACCAGAGCTCAGCACCCTCGGCGACTGCAACCTGAATCTCGAATTCCTTGACATTGTCGCTTTCGGTCATAACAGTACCCATGAGCATCCAGCAACCCTGCTCTTCCTCATAAGTGGCGGCTAGATTGCCTGTAGCGCCTACGCTGATAGCTTCGATGGCTGTGATTTCTGCGGGAACGGTCGGTGCGTCTTCAGTATTGACCATTACGTTCGTGATCTCCCATGTGCCGGCAACCGAAGTGGTGGAGGTATAACGGAAACCGATAATTATCTTGCCTGACAGAGATGCGGGAAGCTTGATCTCGTCGTTGGAGTAGAATGTAAAGCTGAACTTTGTCTGATTAGGATCAAGATTGATTTCACCAACCTTTTCGTATGAGCTTACTACGCCGTCGACTACCTTACCTGCTACTATAGAAAGCTGGCTATTGACATTTTCTGCAGTATATTCTCCGAAGTAATTGAGAGCCTGTTGGAAGTTTAGGACGGCGATTTTTCCTTCAGGAATATCAAATTCGCGGTACATGATAGCATCGGAGGCATTTCTCGTGCCGGATACATATCCGGTAGCCTTCAGACCATATTTTGCATCGATTGACCAGGGATCAAATTCGCCGTTGACGATTTCGGACTTAAAGCCACAGTCTTCTGTAGTGCAGGGGTTGTCGAAGATGATGCCGGCTCTTCTTACTACCAGATTGTATGATGCTGTGCCGGCGTTGAATTTGTCAGTGGCCTCGGATGTGGCTGTGATTTTGGTGGTGCCCTCAGCCTTGATTGTTACTTTGCCGTTTTCATCTACTGTAGCCACAGCCTCGTCAGAGCTTGTCCAGATGACGGGGAGATTGTTGGGGTTGTTGAGCTCGGGAGCCTTGAAGGCATCTATCTGGTCCATGGCTACAACGGAAGCTATTACATCGAAGCTGAGGTCAGCATCTTCCTTAGCGGGATCGCCCTTCTTTTCGATTGTGATTTTAAGGGTGCCTACAGCACAGTTTTTGCTACTAATGTTGCATTCAAAAACAGGAGCTTCCACGTTGCCTGTCCAAGAAGCAACCGAAAGTGCTGAACCATTGTAGTTGAATTTTCCAGCAGCTGTCGTAGTGGGGAATTCTACGCCGGTTACAGTGTAACCATCGGCAGTCACGGTAAATTTGGAGCCAGTGTAGAAACGCAGTCCGTCTTTCCACAGACGTGTGTTTCCGTTCAGTGTGAGAGTGACGGCGCCGTTTGTTACCGTTGTTCCATCAGCGTTGTATTCGCTGGTGGTACCAGACAAACGGGTCATGCCGTATTCGTTATTGACAAAGTCGAATTCGACTACATCAGCCCAAGCTGCAGTGACGCTCAGGGCGACTATTGCCAACGAGAGTAAAAACTTTTTCATCTTAGTAAGTTTTTGTTGTTAATATAGATTATTATTTGGTTGTGTTTGCTATTGTTTTGATTCTTGCTGTTTTAGGTCCGGTTATGTGGCATTAGTGAAAGGCTGCGGATTTTCAAAAGTGGTGACAATCCTTGCTTAATAATCGCTACAGTCTTCTTTCAGACACAAAGATAATACTTTTAAAAAAGGTGGGCAAATAAATATGTATGAAAAAATTGCTAAATTTGTAGTCTCAAATTTTTGATATATGTTTACAGCTTCTGAGAAGAAACGGGAGAATATTGCGGAATATCTGCTTTACATGTGGCAGATTGAGGATATAATCCGGGCTTTCGGTCTTGATATAGACAAGATACAGTCCGGTATCATCGATAAATATACGGGTCTGACTGCCGAGCAGAAGAGTGAGCTTCGCGACTGGTACGAGTCGCTTATCGACATGATGCGTCGTGAGAATGTGACCTCCAAAGGTCATCTGCAGCTCAACGTCAATACTCTCGGCGATATCGCCGATCTGCACCGTCGTCTGATGTCCGATGCCCGCTTCGCGGAGTATCATACACAATATTACAAGACCCTTCCCTATATAGTGGAGCTGCGGGCCAAATCGGGCGATGATAAGCCCGGTGAGATAGAGACGTGTCTCAACGCTCTCTACGGACTGCTGATGCTGCGCCTTAAGGGAGCCGAGGTAAGTGATTCCACCAAAGAGGCAGTGGGCGAGATAACAAAATTTATAGCCATGCTGGCGAAATATTACCGCATGGATCAGAATGACGAACTGTTCAAAGACTGAGTAATGTCAGAAGAAATCAACAGAGAGACGGCGCGCCGGCGCACCTTCGCCATCATCTCGCATCCTGACGCCGGCAAGACAACGTTGACCGAAAAACTGCTGCTCTTCGGTGGCGCCATCCATGTGGCCGGTGCGGTGAAGAGCAATAAAATACGCAAGACAGCCACTTCCGACTGGATGGAGATCGAGAAGCAGCGCGGCATCTCGGTGGCAACCTCGGTGATGGGTTTCAACTACGGCGACTATAAGATAAATATTCTCGATACACCGGGTCACCAGGATTTTGCCGAGGATACATACCGCACGCTGACAGCCGTAGACTCCGTAATCATCGTGGTGGATGCTGCCAAAGGTGTGGAGACTCAGACGCGTCGTCTCATGGAGGTGTGCCGTATGCGGAGGACTCCGGTAATAATCTTTGTCAACAAGATGGACCGCGAGGGCCGCGATCCCTTCGATATCCTCGACGAGCTGGAGAAAGAGCTGAAAATCGGCGTGCGTCCGCTGACGTGGCCTATCAATATGGGTGAGCGCTTCAAGGGTGTGTACAACATATATGAGCATGGCCTCGATCTCTTCACCCCGTCGAAGCAGACCGTGTCCGAACGCATCGAGATAGATGACGTCTCCTCTCCCCTTGTGGATGAACTTGTAGGCGCAGACAATGCCGACCAGCTCCGCAACGACCTTGAGCTGATCGAGGGGGTGTATCCGGAATTTGACGTGCAGGCTTATCTCAGCGGCGACATCGCACCGGTGTTTTTCGGTTCGGCGCTGAATACATTCGGTGTGAAGGAGCTTCTGGACTGCTTCGTCAAGATAGCTCCGTCACCGCGTCCCGTGATGGCCGAAGAGCGTGAGGTGAAGCCTTCCGAAGAGCAATTCAGCGGTTTTGTGTTCAAGATACACGCCAATATGGATCCCAACCACCGCAGCTGCATAGCCTTTGTGAAGGTATGTTCCGGCAAATTCGAGCGCAATGCCCCCTATACCCATGTGCGTCTGGGGAAGACACTCCGCTTCGCCGCCCCCACCGCCTTTATGGCGCAGAAGAAGAATGTGGTGGACGAAGCATATCCCGGCGATATAGTCGGTATCCCGGATACCGGAAATTTCAAAATAGGCGACACACTGACTCAGGGAGAGCTGCTTCACTATAAAGGTCTCCCCTCCTTCTCTCCCGAAATGTTCAAATATATCGAGAATGCCGATCCGATGAAGTCCAAGCAGCTTGAGAAAGGTATCCGTCAGCTGATGGATGAGGGTGTGGCTCAGATGTTTACCAACAGTTTTAATGGCCGCAAGATCATAGGCACAGTGGGTCAGCTGCAGTTTGAGGTGATACAATACCGCCTGCTGCATGAATACGGCGCGCAGTGTCGCTGGGAGCCGATATCACTCTACAAGGCCTGCTGGATAGAGAGCGACGACGAGGAGGCGCTGGCCGCCTTCAAGAAGCGCAAACATCAGTATATGGCTTTGGATAAAGATGGTCGCGATGTATTTCTGGCCGACAGCAACTATGTGCTTCAGATGGCACAGAGTGACTTTCCGAAGATACGCTTCTATTTTAGTTCGGAACATTAAGAGGTCCGACAGACGAGATGAGGGAATTCTCTGCGGCGATATCTGCGGTGCGGACTGCATGCTTGAAAATAGCAAAAGCCGCGTTGATGACGGCGTGGCTGTTGGCGCTGACGGTAATTACGGGCGGTTGCAGCACATCTCGTCGTGTGCCTGAGGGGCAATATCTGCTGGACAAGGTGACTGTGAGCACAGTCAATGCCGAGGATGTGGATGCCGGCGACCTGTCGCTGTATCTTCGTCAGCAGCCCAACCACAAGATGCTGTGGAGTATGAAATTGCGTCTCGGCATCTATAATATGGCCGGATCAGACACTACGAAGTGGTGGAACCGGTGGGTGCGCAAGATGGGCGAGCCTCCGGTGATATATGATTCTACCCTTACGGATCTGAGCGTGCGTCAGCTGCGGAAGGTCCTTGAAAACCGCGGCTATCTTCATCCTCGGGTGGATGTGGAGACCTTCGCAGACAGCGCGCGTAGGAAGATGAAACTCGAATACAAGGTGGATCCCGGTCGCCGTCATCGTATCCGTTCGATATCATACGAAGTGCCTGACAGCGCAGTCCGGGAGATAATCTTCTCAGACTCGGCTCAGCTGATAGTGCGCGAGGGTGAGCCTCTCAACCGCGCCAATCTTGATCTGGAGCGCGAGCTGATACTGCGACGTCTGCGCAACGACGGCTATTTCAATTTTCGCAAAGAGAATATCACCTTTGTGGCCGACACGACCGAGGGGAGCGTGGAGACAGATCTTACCATGCGTGTAGAGATGCCTTATAACGGTACAGAAGCGGGCCGAAGAGTCTTCGAGCAGTATGCGTTGCGCAAAGTGATATGCATAACCGATTATGACCCCGCCACCTATATATCTTCGGATTCCCTGCCCCACGACACCGTGGACTATCGCGGTCTGACGATCTATTACGGCGCCAGAAGGATACTGCGTCCGAGTGTGCTGCGCGAGAATATCTTTCTGACCTCCGGCAGCGAATATTCCGAGCAGGATGTGGAGCGCACATATAAGGCTCTCAGCAGGCTGGATATTCTGAAATTTGTGAATATCCGCTTTGAGCCTGTTGGCGCGATAGGCGATCTCGGACTGATAGACGCGTATGTGCTGCTGACTCCCGGCAAAGCGCAGAGTTTTTCAGTGGAGCTGGAAGGGACCAATTCAGAAGGCGACCTCGGAGTGGCACTCGGCGTAGGCTACAACCATTACAATATCGGCAAAGGGTCGGAGACCCTGTCGGTAAAGCTGCGCGGCGCGTATGAGTCGATCCACGGCAATCTCGAGGGACTGCTCCACAATAACTATATGGAATATTCGGCGGATGTAGGGCTGAGATTTCCAAAATTCATGGCTCCATTCCTCAAGGAGAGTTTCAAGAGGAGCATAAATGCCTCCACCGAGTTCAATATGTCGATGAATTATCAGCAGCGTCCGGAGTATACGCGCATCATCTCCACGGCCGGCTGGTCATACAACTGGACAGAGCGTCGCCTGACGACCACGCGCCATATCTTCACCCCTATCGACATCAATTATGTCTATCTGCCGGAGTCGACCAACGACTTCATCGACAATATAGCTCCTGACAATCCGATGCTGCGTTACAGCTACGAGGATCATTTCATCATGCGTCTCGGCTATAGTTTTTATCACAGCAACAAGCGCAGGGAATTGCCGTGGCAGCGTCAGCCTCAGCGGGATATCTACACCATCCGTGCGAATGCCGAGATAGCGGGTAACCTGCTGTATGCCTTCAGCAATATTTTCAGTCATCGTGACAATGTCAAAGAGAATCCTTATAAGATATTCGGCATCCGGTATTCTCAATATTTCAAGATAGATTCGGATTTTTCATACACACGCATATTCTCAGGGCGGCATTCCCTGGCGTGCCGTGTAGGTCTGGGCGTGGCGTATCCTTACGGCAATTCGAGCATACTGCCTTTCGAGAAGCGTTTTTACGGCGGTGGCGCTAACGGAGTCAGAGGCTGGGAGGTGCGTACGCTCGGTCCCGGCAGTTTCCGCGGCAACAATCAGTCCAACGACTTCATGAATCAGTGTGGCGACATACGTTTTATCATGAGTGCGGAGTATCGAGTGCGTCTGTTCTGGATAGTGGAGGCGGGCCTCTTTATCGATGCCGGCAATATCTGGACTATCAAGGATTACAGCAATCAGGCGGGCGGCCTATTTCGTTTCAAGGATTTCTATAAGCAGCTTGCCGCCTCGTATGGCGTAGGTATCCGTCTTGACTTCAATTATTTCCTGCTTCGTTTTGATTTAGGCATGAAGGCACATAATCCGGCTATGGGCGAGGAGCCCTGGCCTCTTATCCATCCCCGCTGGGGCCGCGACCGCGCTTTCCACTTCTCCATCGGGTATCCGTTTTAGCGGAGAGCGGAGAGTGGAGAGCGTTGAGAAATATTATTTTTATTATATTTGTAGTTGTAATATATAGTGAGTATGAAATCTCTTGTGATATTTGATCTTGACGGCACTTTGCTGAATACGATATCAGACCTTGGCGAGGCCTGTAACCATGCTCTTGGCGCCATGGGCTATGCCGGTCATCCGATCTCCGCCTATAATTTTATGGTGGGCAACGGGGTGCGGAAGCTTGTGGAGCGTGCGGAGCCTGATGCGTCGCCGGAAGTGGTCGATGAATTGTTAGGGCATTTCCGGGAATATTATGACGAGCATTGCTGTGACACTACAGTACCTTATGCGGGAGTGCCGGAACTTCTGACCGGTCTGAAGGAGGCCGGTATCACCCTGGCAGTGGCGACCAACAAGTATCAGTCCGCGGCAGAGAAGATCATACATCATTTCTTCGGCGACGATCTCTTCAGCGTGATACTCGGTCAGAATCCGGAGCGTCCTGTAAAGCCGGATCCCTCAGTGGTCTTTGCGATCCTCAATGAGCATCCCACTCCGAAGTCGCAGGTGATGATGGTAGGTGATTCGGCTGTGGATATGGAGACAGCGCGGCGCGCCTGTGTCGAATCTGTAGGCGTGACGTGGGGTTTCCGTCCGGTGTCGGAGTTGAGAAAGGCTTATGCCGACCAGGTGGTCAGCAACCCTCAGGAGATCCTGAAGCTGGCGCTGCAGTAGCCGGCCGGCGCTGCAGTAGCGGTATCCGAGTCGGGATCTGATATGTGGGAGATAGAGATAACAAGTGATAAACAAATCGAGAATAAATCGAGAATAAAAAAAGAAGATATGCAGAAATCAATGTTGACAGTGCTTTTGGGCGCATCGGCGTTATTGGCGTCTGCGCAGTGTCCCGGCCGTTGTGAGTCGGAGAGTGCGGCCTCGGTATGCGGGAAGTCAGATGTATGTGCCGTCTCTGTGTCGTCCGGTCGTCCCGCCGCTCCCGAATGCTATACGAGCGACCCTCTTGCGGGTCTGGAACTGACGTCAGAGCGTGAGAAGGCAGTGCGCGATGTGCTGACAGAGCGTGGCGAGAAGCGCTCGGAGCTGAATCGCCGTTATCAGGCGGACTTGCTGAAGCTGCAGGAGAAGTACCGTCGCGAGAATGAAAAGATGTACCGTAAGTATTATCGTAAGATTCAGAAAGAGCTTACTCCGGCCCAATATGATGAGTTTTTGCGCCGAGATGCCAAATGGCCGGTGAATGTAAATACATTTGACGAGAAGAGGAGAGATAATGGAGTAAAGGGCAGTCTTGATGTGCAGCCCGGTCCTCCTCCGGTATTGATGACGGAATAGCCGGTATCTCTGATTCACGATAATATAGGAGCGTCTCCTTCAGTCAGGAGAGGCTGAAATGAAAAGAAAAACGGAGCGTAGGTCGCAACCTTCGCTCCGTTTTGTCATAGCTTGTTTTATTATTTTAAGCGGCTATGACAATAGCCTCTATCTATTAAACAAGTGATGGTGCGGATGGTTTAAAGTAAATTGCCTTTCCCTGCAAATTTAACAATTATTACCACTTCACGTCGTATCCCTGGTCCTTGAGATACTGGAGTATGCGGTAGTGCATGGCGTTGTCGTAATAGTCGAGGATATGGCTGACCCAGTCGTTGGTTGAAGTGCCACCTGCGCGAGTGGCGTTGTATTGCTTCACGACCTCGTCATACTTCTCCATCTCCTGTATGATAGCCTCGTTGTCCTGTCTGTAGCAGTTGCGGTGGAATATGAGTGATGCGGGCTGTTTAGGCTTGAGGTCGGGCTGTTCGCGTGGTATGCCGAGTGCGAGTCCGCACACCACGAATACCCCTTTGGGGAGTTTGAGCATTTCAGCGAGCTTCTTTGGGTCGACAGTGCGGAGGTATCCTACGCAGTTGGTGCCGAGTCCGCAAGAGGCAGCGGCGACGAGTGCGCTCATCATGGCGAGTGATGCATCGATGATACCGATGGTGACACCGTCCATGGTGTCAGTGAAGTGTGGCATATCGAGTCCCTTGTGTCGGGCGAGGAGCGCGATTTTATTGTAGTCAGAGAGGAAGATGAGAAGTCTGTTGCATGTCTTGAGCTGCTTGGAGTCGGTCATTTGATACAGTTGCTCCTTGAGCTGCTGGTCATCGATGTCGATGACGGAGAATTGCTGTCCGTTGTATGAAGTAGGAGTATTGCGTACAGCATCGTAAATGAAGTCCATAGTCTCCTGTGGTATGGCTTCTCTTTCGTAGCGCCGTATGGATGTGCGCTGCAGAAGTGTCTCTTTGACTGATTTCATGGTTTGAAAAATATGTATGATATATGTGATGCGGATAAAAGGCGGAAGGCGGACGGAAAAAATCCGACCGCCTTCCGGTATAGTACCACATCAAAGCATTGTGATGAAACTCCGACTGACAGGATTTGAGAGCTGCAAGCCCTTTGTAATCCGCCTGTGGTGGAGAATTTCTCCGCCTTCATCCGAAGATGGGGGCCCGCCATCAGACAAGCAGCTTGTCTCGGTATTTCATATAATTTGATGAGTTTCCCAATCATCTTTGATGTGGATGAGTATTCAGAATAAATCCGGGGAAACGAGCCGGACCTCTGTCCGGCGTGATGTCCGTCTCTATTGTTATAACACGGATATCGCCAAAAAGTTTAATCCCCCATCGTACAAAAGTTGTAAACTCAGGGTACTGAGATTTATTTAACCATGGCGCTGATGGCCTTTAAAGATTCTG
>CAYSJG010000004.1:0-4785 GCA_964431295.1 uncultured Sangeribacter sp.
GTCGTAGAAGAGGCGGTATACGGAGTCACCGTCGTTCTGATAGTTTTTGGCTGCGTTGATACCGCCCTGTGCGGCGATGGAGTGTGCGCGGCGCGGGGAGTCCTGGATGCAGAAGTTGAGCACATTGAATCCCATCTCTGCAAGTGAGGAGGCGGCGGAAGCGCCGGCAAGGCCTGTGCCCACCACGATGATGTCAAGCTTACGCTTGTTGGCGGGGTTGACAAGCTTCTGATGAGCCTTATAGTTGGTCCATTTCTCAGCGATAGGACCCTCCGGGATTTTGGAATCTGCCGGATTCATTACTTTTACTTTCTGATTGCTTGTTTCCATATCGTGAGAGAATGATTAGTGTTTGGACTGGTCGGGCAATTGTCCGGCGGAAGCGGGCACTGCGACCTCGGGCTGAGGCACTGCGAGATAGTCAAGGAAGGCGATTTGTGTCTCAAGTGTCTCCATCATGGGAGCGAAGTTGGGATCGTTGGCGAAATAAGCCTGTGCCTGGGGATCCTGAAGCTGATTGTACTGACCGCGGATAGCCTGCTCGTACTGGTCGAAGGGCATCATGTCAAGCTGCTGTACGGCAGCGGGACCGAAGTCCTTCTCGAGCATGGGCACTACCATTGACTTGTACTGCTCGCGCAGTGCGGTGTCGGTCTTGTAGAAGTTCTGATGAGCCTTTACGGTGAATACCACACCCTCGGCGGCGAAGAGGAGGATGACGATGCTTACCCACCACGCTGAGATCTTCTTGAGACGGGGAATCCAGACGGTGCTGTCCCAGCCCACAGACTGGAACATTGACCAGAAGCCGTGGTTGAGGTGAAACCAGAGGGCGATGAAGCCTACGAGGTATACCGGGAGAGTCCAGGGTGTGCTGAAGGCTTCCTGGAGGAAGAGTGTGCCGGCCACTGCGGGGATGTGTGTCTCCTTGCCGAGCACCTCCACGAGCTGCATCTTAGCCCAGAACTGGATCATGTGAATGACGAGGAATGCGACTACGACAACGCCGAGCACAAACATGTTTTTGGATGACCACTCTACGCTTGCGGGACGCTTGGAGATGAGATAACGCTCATGTCCGCGTGCGCGACGGTTCTGAATCGTCAGGATGCAGGCGTAGATGATGTGAATGAAGATAAACGCTGCCAGACCTGCAGATGCTATCAGAGCATACCAGTTGGCACCGAGAAACATACAGATGGAATTGTATGCTGTCGGCCAGCAGATGGCTATGGCGTTCATCAAACAGTGAAAAGTCACGAATAGGACGAGTACACAGCCGGTGATGGCCATGATGAATTTACGTCCTACAGAAGAGCTTGATAACCACATAGCAGTTCTTGAGTTTTTAGTATTTTAAAGTTGTGTTGTGTTTATGTCTTGATTTTGGGTGCTTCATCATCGGTCGGGCGTCGGTCGGCGATGAAAAAGGTATTATGCGCAAATTTAGCCTAAATCCGCAAATTGCGCAAATATTTCCGTCATAAAAGCTTGAAGGGGGGCTGACAGGGCTCCTCGACAGGATTTCTCGAGAGAATTTCTCGAGAGGATTTCTCAATAGGATTCCTCGGGGGTGGGGAAATCGCCTGACTTCACATCCTCGATGTATCGTCCCACGGCGTCGGTGATCACACCTGCCACATCGGCGTATCTGCGCAGAAAGCGCGGCGAGAAACCTCTGTTGATGCCGAGCATGTCGTGCATTACGAGCACCTGTCCGTCCACACCTCCTCCGGCGCCTATGCCGATGACCGGTATGTTGATCTCCTGAGCCACTTTGGCCGCGAGGTCGGCGGGGATCTTCTCGAGCACTACGGCGAAGCATCCTATCTCTTCGAGCATTTTGGCGTCGGAGAGGAGTTTGTCAGCCTCCTCTTTCTCGCGTGCGCGGACGTTGTAAGTGCCGAATTTGTTGATGCTCTGCGGGGTGAGGCCGAGATGTCCCATTACAGGTATGCCGGCGCAGAGTATTCTCTCGATGCTCTCGCGGATTTCAGCGCCCCCTTCCATCTTGACGGCCTCGGCGTGGCTCTCCTTCATGATGCGTATGGCGGAGGCGAGCGCCTCTTTGGAGTTGCCCTGATATGAGCCGAAGGGGAGGTCGACGACCACGAGCGCGCGGCTGACCCCCTTCATGACCGATTTGGCATGATAGATCATCTGGTCGAGGGTGATGGGGAGCGTGGTGACGTTGCCCGCCATTACGTTGGAGGCGGAGTCGCCCACGAGTATGCAGTCGATGCCGGCGCCGTCGATGAGACGTGCCATCGAGTAGTCGTATGCAGTCAGCATACTGATTTTTTCGCCACGCTGTTTCATCTCCGCGAGGCGTCGCGTGGTGACTTTGCGTGTGTTGTCTGTTGTGTTGGTAGACATTGCTTTGTGAGATGGGGTATATGCTGAATTATTTTGTCCAGACGATATATTTCCAGGCTCCGAGATGTGAGGGGAGCTCGGCGGGCGCGCCGGTGAAATAGTCTGTCATGGAGTCGGATGAGGGTGCGAGGTCGGTGAAGGTCACCGGTGTCTCTTTGGAACTGAGGTTGACGATGACGGTCACAGCATCCCCCTGCGCGTCGGAGCGTGTGAAGGCGAGGATGTCGGGGTTGGAGGTGTTCCAGTGGGTGAAGGTGTCCATCTGTCCGGAGGCGTTGAGCGCGCTGTGGGTGTGCTTCAGCCCGTTGAGCATCTCGTAGAAGGCGGTGAAATGGTTGGCCGTATAGTCAGGCTGCACGCTGTCCTGCTCGAAAAATTCAAAGGGATGGTTGAAGCCGACTTCCTGTCCGGTATACATCATTGGCATGCCGGGGAGTGTGTAGCTGAGCACCGCGAAGGCTGCGAGGCCGTCGCCGTAGCGCTCGAATTCGGTGCCCTCCCATGAGTTGAGGTCATGATTGGTGACCATGTTCATGTGGATGCTGCCGGCGGGATATTCCTGCGCCTGCTTTTTGAGGAGTGCCACAATATCCTGTGCGTCGGCCTTGTCGCGCTTCTGATTGTGCTCGACGGAATATCTGTTGACCCCTTGAGTGGCGGCGATGTCGTTGAAGAGATCCTTCATGGGCCATGCGTAGTCGGCGTTGAAGACTTCAAGTAGCTCGGGCTTGGAGCTTTCCGCGAGCATGAACACGGGCTTGATGGCGTTGAGCTGCGGTATGGCTTCTCTCCAGAAGTCGGTGGGTACCTCGCCGGCCACGTCGCAGCGATATCCGTCGATGTCGGCCTCCGTGATCCAGTATTTGAGCGCATCGGTCATGGCCTTGCGTGTGGCGGGGTTGGTGTAGTCGAGCTTATATGTGTCGGTCCAGTCGAAGGGACCGTACATCTCCCCCTTGTCGTTGCGGGCGTAGTATTCGGGATGCTCGCTGACCCAGACGTTGTCGCATCCGGTGTGGTTGCAGACTTCGTCGAGTATTACCTTCATGCCGAGCAGATGAGCCTGATGTGTGAATTCCTTGAAGTCCTGCATGGTGCCGAATTCGGGATTGACCTTGTAGTAATCCTGCACGGCGTAGTAGGAGCCGAGGGTCCCCTTGCGGTTCTTCTCCGAGATGGGATGTATGGGCATGAGCCATACGATGTCCACACCGAGGTCTTTGAGGGCGGGGAGCCGCTGCTGCAACCCCTTGAGGTCGCGTGTGGTAGTGCCCTGACGCAGGTTGGCTTCGTAGATGACAGCGTTGTCCATCCATTCCGGGGCGGTCTTTTCAGCCGCAGCCGGTGCTGTGGAGATCATCATGGCGGCAAGTATGCCGATAACAGCTTTCTTCATATCGATACAAATAATAATTTACAATGTATATGTTTTGCGATTGCCGGCAAAGGCGGCAAGGTGTGTCAAAACAATTGCAAAGTTAGTGCTTTTTTATTAATTTTGCGCCCAAATGGAATACAATCACAAGGATATAGAGGCGCGTTGGCAGGAATTCTGGCGCGCCAACGAGACGTACAAGACGGAAATCCGTAGTGACAAACCTAAATATTATGTCCTGGACATGTTTCCTTACCCCTCCGGGGCGGGTCTGCATGTGGGTCATCCGTTAGGCTATATCGCTTCCGATATATATGCCCGCTACAAGCGTCTGCAGGGCTTCAACGTGCTTCATCCCATGGGCTACGATGCCTACGGTCTGCCGGCCGAGCAGTATGCCATCCAGACCGGCCAGCATCCGGAGAAGACTACTACCGACAATATCGCGCGCTATCGTCAGCAGCTTGACAAGATAGGTTTCTCCTTCGACTGGAGCCGCGAGGTGCGCACCTGCGACCCCTCCTATTACCGCTGGACGCAGTGGGCCTTCATGCAGATGTTTGACCACTGGTATGACCGGCGTGCAGGCAAGGCGCGTCCTGTAAGCGAACTTGAGGAGATCTTCGCACGCGAAGGTGCTGCCGGTGTCGATGCCGCGTGCGGCAAGGAGCTCGCCTTTACCGCCGCCGAATGGGATGCGATGTCCGAGCGTGAGCGTCGCGATGTGCTGATGAACTATCGCATCGCCTATCAGGGTGAGTCGATGGTCAACTGGTGTCCGGCTCTCGGCACGGTGCTGGCCAACGACGAGGTCTCGGAGGGTGTGAGCGTGCGCGGAGGACATCCCGTGGAGCAGAAGGTGACGACCCAGTGGCTTCTCAGGGTGTCGGCTTACGCGCAGCGTCTGCTCGATGACCTGGAGCTTGTGGACTGGTCCGACTCCCTCAAGGAGACTCAGCGCAACTGGATAGGCCGCTCCGAGGGTGCGGAGATGCGCTTTGCCGTCAAGGATTCGGATCTGGAGCTCGAGATTT
>CAYSJG010000004.1:4795-5482 GCA_964431295.1 uncultured Sangeribacter sp.
CGGAAGCGACATTGAGCTGGAGATCTTCACCACCCGTGCCGACACCGTCTTCGGTGTCACCTTCATGGTGCTTGCTCCGGAGAGCGCGTATGTGCCGCTTGTTACGGCTCCTGAACAGCGCGAGGCTGTGGAGGAGTATCTTCGCGAAGTAGGACGCAAGACTGAACGTGAACGCCAGATTGATAAGCGTGTGAGCGGTGTCTTTACCGGTTCGTATGCCATCAATCCTCTCTCCGGCAAAGAGATACCTATATATGTCAGCGACTACGTGCTCGCCGGCTACGGCACGGGCGCCATCATGGCTGTCCCGGCCCACGACTCCCGCGACTACGCTTTCGCACGTCACTTCAATCTTCCGATTATCCCCCTGATCGAAGGGGCGGATGTCTCCGAAGAGTCATTTGATGCCAAAGAGGGTATAATGACCAACAGCGCCGGCCCCGAGCTGTCGCTCAACGGCTTGACCGTCAAGGAGGCTATCGCCGCCGCCAAGAAGTTTATCGAAGAGAAGGGTATCGGCCGAGTGAAAGTCAACTATCGCCTGCGGGATGCCATCTTCTCGCGTCAGCGCTACTGGGGCGAGCCTTTCCCCGTATATTATAAGGACGGGGTGCCGTATCTGATGCCGGAGTCGGCTCTCCCGCTCCATCTCCCGGAAGTGGAGTCATACCTCCCCACCGAGGACGG
>CAYSJG010000004.1:5492-22843 GCA_964431295.1 uncultured Sangeribacter sp.
CCGCTCGGCCGGGTGAAGGACTGGAAGTCGCCCGACGGCTATCCTCTCGAGGTATGCACCATGCCCGGATTCGCCGGTTCGTCGGCATATTATCTCCGCTATATGGATCCGCACAACGACAGTGCGCTCGTAGGACGCGAGGCCGATGAATACTGGCAGGATGTAGACCTCTATGTAGGCGGCGCGGAGCACGCCACCGGCCATCTTATATATTCCCGCTTCTGGAACAAGTTTCTGTTCGATCTCGGACTCGTGGTGAAGCCCGAGCCTTTCCGCAAACTTGTCAACCAGGGTATGATACAGGGGCGCACCTCCTTCGTGTACCGTATCAAGGATACCAATACCTTTGTCTCCAAAGGTCTCAGCAAGGATTACGACGTGACTCCCATCCGTGTGGACATCTCGCTGGTGGACAACGATGTGCTCGACACCGAGCGTTTCCGCGCATGGCGTCCCGACTTCGCCGATGCGGAGTTCATACTCGAGGATGGCAGATATATCTGCGGATATGCTGTGGAAAAGATGTCCAAGTCCATGTATAACGTGGTCAATCCCGACGACATAGTGGAGCGCTACGGAGCGGACACACTGCGTCTCTATGAGATGTTTCTCGGTCCGGTGGAGCAGTCGAAGCCCTGGGATACCAACGGCATAGACGGCGTGTATCGCTTCCTGAAGAAGCTTGTGGCTCTCTTTGACCGCGCCATGACCGAGGGCAAGCCCGGCGAGGAGATGAGCGCCAAGGAGAAAAAGGTGCTCCATACGCTTATCAAGAAGGTGTCGCAGGATATAGAGAATTTCTCCTTCAACACCTCCGTGGCGGCCTTTATGATAGCTGTCAACGAGCTGTCGGCCCTCAAGTCGGCCAACCGCGGTGTGATGGAGACAATCACTGTGCTGCTTGCCCCGTTTGCTCCGCATCTTGCCGAGGAGTTCTGGCATCGTCTGGGCAAGGCGGAGGGCTCTCAGAGTGTGGCCGACGCCGAATGGCCCGCATGGGACGAATCGGCGCTTGTGGAGGATGTGGTGAAATATCCTGTAAGCTTCAACGGCAAGGTGCGTTACGTCATCGAAGTGGGCGCCGGCTCCTCCCGCGAGGATGTGGAGAAGGCCGCTCTTTCAGCCGAAGGCGCCTCCAGATGGCTTGACGGCAAGACACCGCGCAAGATTATCGTAGTACCCAATAAAATAGTGAATATCGTACTCTGAGCCTCCGTAACCTGAGGACCCTGAGCCCCCGCGATCCGAGGACCCCGGGTCCCTGCGTCCTGAGGACCCTGAGCCGGTATCCGGCTCTGAATTATGAAGATTAATTTTGACAATCTCTCTCCCGAGGCAGCCGCAGCCCTTCGCGGGCGGCATATTACGAATTTTCTGACCGATTCGCGTTCTCTTTCAGACCCTGCGGGGACGCTCTTCTTTGCCATATCCACGGCTACCAACCGTGGTGTGCGCTATATCCCCTGGCTCTATTCCAAAGGTGTGCGCTCCTTTGTGGTGCCGCGGGATTATGAAGTGCCCGAGGAGATAGCAGCCGACAGCGAGGCTCTCTTCCTGCGTGTGGAGAATCCTCTGAAGGCTCTTCAGAAAGCGGCATCGCGTCCTGATGATTATTCGGGCGAGATAATCGCTGTCACCGGCAGCCGTGGAAAGACAGTGGTCAAGGAGTGGCTCTATCAGATACTCGAACCTTTGCGGCATACCGTCCGCTCGCCGCGCAGCTTCAATTCGCAGATAGGCGTACCGCTGTCAATGACAGGCATCGCCGACGATACCGAGGTTGCGGTGATAGAGGCCGGCATATCCCGCAGCGGTGAGATGCAGTCTCTGGCCGATATCATAAGGCCGGATACGGTATTGCTGACCAATGTGGGTGAGGAGCATGACGAGGGCTTCGTGTCGCGGGCTGCCAAGGCGGACGAGAAATTGAGCCTGATGCTCTGCGCGCGTCCGCAGACACTGATATATTGTGCCGACGACGAGGTGGTGCGCGGGGCGGTGGACCGTCTTCCGCACCTGCCTGAAAAGCGCCTTGTCGGCTGGACTCTCGGCTCGGCGCCGGCGGCATACCGCTTTGTCGCCGACAGAGATTTCGAGCATTCTGTGTGCCGCCTGTCAGTGGCGGAGGGGGCGGAGCCGCTGACCGTAGAGCTGGAGGCAACCTGCGAGGCCGATGTGCAGAACGGCTGTCATGTGCTGGCGTATATGCTCGCCGGCATGTCGGAGGAAGGGTATACGGCGGAGGATATAAGGATCGGTTTCTCGCGCCTTCATCCGATCGCCACCCGTCTGAATGTCAGCGAGGGCTCCAACGGCTGCAGCGTGGTTTATGACAGCTATACCTCCGATGTGTCGTCGCTTGAGCAGGCGCTCGACTTTGTGAGCCGCCGTCGCATGCCGGCGCAGAGCATCACGGTCATCATGAGCGATCCGCGCCATGAGCTGGCGCAGATAGGCGGTCCGGAGCATCTGGCCGAGGCTGTCGTGCCGATGCTCGAGCGCCGCGGCGTGTCACGGTTTATAGGTATAGGTCCGGCGTTTCAGGCTGTCGCCGACGAGGGCCGTCTTCCCGGATTCGGCGGCCGGAGCGAGATATATCCCTCCGAGGAGGCGTATCTGCGTGTCTGCGACGCCCGTGACTTCCGCTCTGAGATAATTCTGCTCAAGGGTGCGCCCGACTACCATTTCAGCCGAATTCTGGAGATGCTGGAGGCGCGCACGCATGAGACGGTGCTTGAAGTCAACCTTGACGCTATGGTGCGTAATTTCAATTATTTCCGCAGTTATGTCCCCTCCGGCACCGGGATAATCGCCATGGTGAAGGCTTCGGGCTATGGCGCCGGAAGCTATGAGATAGCCAAAACTCTCCAGGATGCCGGCGCGGCCTATCTGGCTGTCGCTGTGCTCGACGAGGGTATCGATCTGCGCCGCAACGGCATAACAATGCCTATAATGGTGATGAATCCGAAGGTGGCCAATTACCGAATGATGTTTGCCAACCGGCTTGAGCCGGAGATATACACCTTCTCGATGCTCAAGGATGTCATAGAGGCCGCCCGCCGTCATGGCGTCACCTCTTATCCTCTGCATATCAAGCTCGACACGGGGATGCACCGTATGGGATTTGTGGAGGAGGAGATACCGCGTCTGATGGAGATCATCAACGGGTCGCCGGAGATACGTATAGCCACGGCCTTCTCTCATCTTGCCACGGCCGACTGTCCCGACATGGACGATTATACGGAGCGTCAGCTCTCCACATTCCGCCGCGTCACGGACCGTATGCTGGAGCTGAGTGCGCGTCCTTTCAAGCGTCATCTGCTGAATTCCGCCGGCATACTGCGTTATTCCGCGGAGCATCACTATGATTTTGTGCGTCTCGGCATCGGTCTGTATGGCGTCAACACTCTGCCGCCGGAGATGGAGCGTCCTCTGGAACTCGTCTCTACGCTGCGTACTGTCGTCATAGAGGTGCGCGACTGGAAGGCCGGCGAGACGATAGGATATGGGCGGCGAGGCGTGCTCAAGCGCGACTCGCGGATCGCCACAGTCCCTATAGGATATGCCGACGGGATGAACCGCCATTTCGGCAACGGCGCGGTCAGCGTGTGGGTCAACGGCCATAAGGTGCCCACCATAGGCAATATATGCATGGACGCCTGTATGCTGGATGTGACCGGTGTGGATGTGCATGAAGGTGACAGCGTGGAGATCTTCGGACCGCGTGAGGGTGTGCAGCATCTCGCCGACCTTCTCGACACCATCCCCTATGAGATTCTGACCTCGGTATCCCCGCGTGTGAAGAGAGTATACTATCGCGAATAGCCTCTTATGGCAGCGAGGCTGAAGTGACTGACAGCCCCGGGTCGAGGGTCTGCGCATGTGTCTTAAGCCAGCAGGCCTTGCGGCCGTCGGCTGCGGTAAAGATTATCGGTGTATAGCGGGTGTGTATCTCACCGTTGAGTATGATCTCTTTCGGAAATTTATCCGCACAGGCAGGCGATTGACCGGGGAAGCGGCAGCTGTCGGTGATTATCACGTACCCTTTGTAGACTATAGGGCAGACCATCGGGTCGACCATCGGGTCGACCATCGGGCAGACCGTCGGCGATACCCCGGCCGAAGCATCATCGTATGCACGGAAATCCCGCAAGGCTGTGGGAAGTATGCGCAATTCCTTGAGAGTATCGGAGGGCTGGGATTCGTAAATGGATATAAAGTGCAGGGGGATATTCTCGTTGAGCGCACGCACGGTGGTCTTCATGAGCGTAAGATCGAGCGATGGCCGGGTGATGTCGTAGAATACCTGACCGTCGGCGGATTGCCTGTACATAGCGATAACCTCCTTCATCTCTGCGGTGAGTCTCTTCTGGGCCGTGATGGCGGCGACAAGACTTGCTCCGATCCCTGCGAGCACAATACCGGCGGCAGTGAGGGTGAGCGCCGGGTATGATCGCCGGCAGCCATATTCTCCCGGCAGAGAGGCGAGTGTTATCATGGAATATAATATGGATGCCCACGCTGTACGGGGACCTGAGTAGAAGGCTACGGCGACTGTCTCGGCGGCTATGGCCATTGTGAGGAGCATGAGGAGCCGTGGACGCAGAAATTTTTTACAGAGAGCGGGGATGGAGGCGGCTACGGTGACGAGCAGAAGTGTCAGCGACGGCCCGATCTGTATGGCGGCTTCCCAGAGGGGGAGGGTGCCGAGTTTCCATTCGGTGGCGCCGGCGCGTGTCTGAAACATGGGTGAGAGAAAGATGACTCCTATGCCGAGCGCTGTGATCAGGAGCATGCAGATGGAGATAGCTGTGCAGCGTCGCTCTTTGAGCCATACGGCTCCGATCATCACAATCATGCCGCAGAGCATCGGCGCGGAGAATCCTTCGTGACACCATCCTCCGAGAAAAGCGAATGCCAGCGATCCTATCCCGACGCCTCCTCCTCCGCGGTGTGTGGAGCGGATGAAGATGTTGATTGTCCAGATGACTATGGTGGATGAAAGGAGATAGTTCAGTGCGTATGAGGTGGATATGAGATAGTCATACCAAGGGAGGAGGATGAAGAATGCTCCGGTCCACAGGAAGGCGGCGGCAGAGCGCATGGGAGTCTCGGCGAGCCGCCGTCCCCCTTCGAGCGCCGTGAGGCAGCAGATGAAGATCAGTAGTGCGGTGATCCAGCGCGGCAACGCGAGCAGCAGGGCGACAGGCTGATTGCAGAATCGCAGGGTGTCAGTGGCCCAATGGCCGGCGGTCAGCGACATGGCGGCCGATATCCGTTCGCCGGCAGTCATCCCTTCGGCGCCTGGTACCGAAAACCATAGATCATCTGCTACGGGTGGTGCGGCGAAATATATCATGCAGAGGAGCGCGGAGAGGATGGTGCAGACAGCCGGAAAAATAATCCGCCATAATCTGCGTGAGGAGAGAGCGGAAGATGGTGTCGCTGAAGTAGTCATAATATATAAGAAACGATCTTTCTGTGCAAATATCCGAAAAAATTATTAATTTTGTAGTATGGGCCGCAAGAAAATCACCATATTGATACCTTCTTACAATGAGGAGGGTAATATAGATGCTCTTATGGAGCGTCTGGAGAAACTTGCGGCGGGCAAATCGGAGTTGCCGGCAGCGGTGGCGGACAATACCCCGCATACCGGCTCCGATGCGGATATCTGCTCCGATGATGAGCGTCGTCGTCATGTCCGGAGTATGGCTGATTACGACTGGGAATTCCTTTTTGTCAACGATGGGAGCTCCGACCGTACTCTGGCGAAGCTGAAGGAGCGCGCGGCGGCTGACAGCCGTGTCAGCGTGGTAAATCTGTCGCGCAATTTCGGCAAAGAGGCGGCGATGCTCGCCGGTTTCGATTATGCGCAAGGTGATGCAGTAGTGGTGATGGACGCGGATTTGCAACACCCTCCGGAATATATACCCGAGATGGTGTATTGGTGGAGCGAGAAGGGGTACGCCGATGTCTACGGACGCCGGCTGGAGCGGGGCCGCGAGTCGAAATTGCGCAAGAATTTCTCGTTGGCCTTCTATCGCCTGCTGAGCAAGGGGGCACGCTTCCCTATTCTTGAGAATGTGGGTGATTTCCGTCTGATGGACCGCAAGATGGTGGATGCCGTGAGGAGTCTGCGCGAGTCGCAGCGTCTCAACAAGGGTCTCTTCTGCTGGGCCGGTTTCTCCAAGAAGGATATCCCCTTTGTACAGGAAGACCGCAAGGAAGGCGTCTCCTCTTTCAATATGAGCAGGCTGTTCAGTCTGGCCATAGACGGTCTGACAAGTTTCTCCACCGCGCCGCTGCGCGTGACAGCTGTGGTCGGATTTGCAGTCTCGCTTCTCGCATTGGCCTACGCAGTCTATATAGTCTGCAAGACGCTTGTTTACGGTGACCCGGTGGCCGGATTTCCCACGCTCATCTGCGTGGTGCTGTTTCTCGGAGGTCTGCAGCTGCTCGCTCTCGGCATAATCGGGGAATATATCGGCCGGATATATCTGGAGTCCAAGCACCGTCCCCCTTATGTAGTGGAGTCATACATCGGGGGGAAGGAGCGTGACCGGGATGTTGAATTATGAATTTTGAATCGGTATAGGTTTTTTTACAGGTAAATATCATTTAATGTCACAGACAGCAACATACATAAGCGCAGCCCCTTTTGTCACAGAGTGTTCGGGTACCCTTCCCGGCATCACAGTGGCTTACAATACTTACGGTACTCTCAATGAGTCGGGAGATAATGCCGTGTGGGTGATGCATGCGCTTACCGCCAACTCAGATGTGGCCGACTGGTGGCCTCATACAGTCGAGAGCGGTAAATTTCTGGATCCCTCGAAGTATTTTGTGGTGTGCGCGAATGTGATAGGCAGTTGTTATGGTTCCACGGGTCCCTGCACCCGTCTGCTCGACGGCAGCGGCCCACTTTATGGCGATTTTCCGCGCCTGACGGTGCGCGACATGGTGGAGGTTCACCGTCTGCTCGCCTCCCATCTCGGTATTTCGCGTATAAATACGATTATCGGTTCGTCGCTGGGAGGTTTTCAGGCCCTTGAGTGGCTTGTGAGCTATCCGGAAGAGGCCGCGCGTGCGGTGCTCTGCGCCACGGACTATCAGTGTCGTCCCTGGCTGGCCGGCATCAACGAGGCTATGTATATGGCGATAGGCGCAGACAGTGATCTTGGGCGTCCATCTCCCGATGCGGCGCGCAAGGGTCTTGAGGCGGCGCGCGCCATAGCGTTGCTGAGTTATCGCAGCCATGCAGCCTATGACGCCACTCAGGCAGACCCGGATAGCAATATCCGTACTGCCGACCCCTTCAGCCGTCGGGTGCAGACTTATCAGCAATATCAGGGTAAAAAACTGGCAGACCGTTTCGATGTGTACAGTTATCTGACCCTCTGCCGTAGCGCTGACTCGCATAATGTGGCTCGCGGACGGGGCTCGTTTGCCGAGGCCCTCGGGCGCATAAAGGCGAAATGCCTCGTGACGGCGATAAGCAGCGACATCCTCTTCCCGCCGGCCTATCATGAGGAGATGGCTTCCATGATACCGGGCGCCGAATATCATGTCATAGATTCGGATTTCGCCCACGACGGTTTTTTGATAGAGCATGAGAAACTTAACGCGCTCATCAGCGACTTTTACAGCCGCACGGATGCGGCCGTTACAGCGGGGTTCAAGTGAGGGTCCGGGTTGTATGCCGGGTTGTATGATTGTATGATTGGAGACAGAGGTAGAAAACAATTGTGAGGAGAAAAAGAATCGGACAATGAATAAAGATATAAGGATAGGTTTGTTTGGATTCGGCACGGTGGGCCGAGGACTTTACGAATTGCTGCAGCATGTGCCTGCGGCGAAGATCGCCTGCGTATGCGTGCGTAATCCGGAGAAGCACCGTGACGAGGCTCCGGGTCTGCGTTTCACCTCCGATAAGGAGGAGGTGTTTGGCGATCCGGATGTTAACTTTATTGTCGAACTGATAGACGATGCCGACGCGGCCTATGAGATAGTGACCGAGGCCTTGAAGCGCGGTCTGCCTGCGGTGACGGGGAATAAGAAGATGCTCGCTCGCCATCTGCCGGAGCTTATAGAGCTGCAGCGCCTGCATGGCACTTCGCTGCTGTATGACGCCTCTGCGTGCGGCTCCATTCCGGTGATACGCAATCTGGAGGAGTATTATGACAACGACCTTCAGATATCGCTCAAGGGTATCCTCAACGGTTCCTGCAATTTCATATTGTCGAAAATATTCAATGAGGGTATGCCTCTGGCGGAGGCTCTGCAGCTTGCGCGCAAGCTCGGCTTTCTGGAGAGCGATCCTACGCTTGATCTCGACGGCTGGGACTCGCTGTATAAGCTGGTGATACTGGCAGTGCACGCTTTCGGCACGTATGTGGATCCGGAGCGTATCTTTACCTACGGTATAACTCACATGACCGAGGCGGATATCCGCTTCAGCCGTGAGAAGGACCGTCGCATCAAGCTTATCGGTCACGCGGAGAAAACACCCGACAATCGTCTGCTGCTCTGTGTGATGCCTCAGCTGCTCTCGCGCAATAAGTATATCTACGGTGTGGAGGATGAGTTTAACGGAGTGGTGATCAAGGGATTCTTCTATGGCAAGCAGTTTCTCGTGGGGCGTGGAGCGGGAGGTCATCCCACATCTTCGGCCGTGCTCTCCGATATCTCGGCTTCCCGCTACGATTACCGCTATCAGTACAAGCGCATGAGCCGCGAGGATACACCGCAGTTTTCCAACGAAGTGGCATTCCGCATATATATGCGTTACAACGACCCGTCGGATGTGGAGCTGCTGCAATTCGAGGAGATCTACGAACGCTATTCCTCTCCGGATTACCGTTATGTAGTGGGTAAGGTCAATCTGCGACGCCTCCACGAGGTGCGCGAGGAGATGTCACGGCGTCAGATATTTGTCGCCGCCTATCCGCTTGATTAAATTAGGCATTAGCAATTGGGCATTGGGCATTAGGAATTAGGGATTGGGGAATTTTTAGGCTCTGTTTTAACAGTGTTTTTTTATGAAAGCTACTGAGGTTGAAATAGCTGATTATGTCGGCATGATAGCGGAGCGGGTGCTTGCCGGTGGTGAAATATCGCGCGGTGAGGCATCGAGGCTCGCTGCGGAGGCTCCGACGGAGCTTCTGTGTCGGCATGCCGACCGTATATGCCGTCATTTCTGCGGCGACAGTGTGGATTCATGTTCGATAGTCAACGCCCGCAGCGGCCTCTGCTCCGAGGACTGCAAATGGTGTGCGCAGGCTTCGCGTCATCATACGGGGTGTCAGGTATATGACTTTCTCCCTTATGATGTCACTCTCGAGGCGGCGCGCCGCAATGAGCATGAGGGTATCCGTCGCTTCTCGCTGGTGACGAGCGGTCGCTCGCTCTCCGATAAGGATGTGGATCGCTTCTGCGACACGGTAAGACGTCTCTCCGAGGATACGGGTTTGTACCTGTGTGCCTCAATGGGTCTTCTGACGTTGCCGCAGCTGCGCAAGCTCAGGGAGGCGGGAGTGAGGCGTTGTCATTGCAATATGGAGACGAGCGCGGAGTATTTCCGCACCCTCTGCACCACTCATACGCCGGAGGATAAGCGGCGCACAATCGCGGCGGCCCGCGAGGCCGGTATGGAGGTGTGTTCGGGGGGTATAATCGGCATGGGGGAGAATATGGAGCAGCGTCTCGACTTCGCCTTCGAGCTGGCGTCGCTGGGTGTGGACTCGGTGCCTCTGAATATCCTTAATCCCATCCCGGGGACTCCGCTTGAGAATACCCCCCTTATTTCCGAGGAGGAGATTATCCGCACTGCGGCCCTCTTCCGCTTTATTCTGCCAAGGCAGTCCATCCGCTTCGCCGGAGGACGTATGCGACTCTCCAAAGAGTCGATGAGGCGCATGATGTGCGGTGGAGTCAACGGTGTGCTTATGGGTGATATGCTCACCACAGTGTCGCATACCGTGGCCGAGGACAGGGAGCTCTTCAAGGAGGCCGGTTGGAAATTTTAAATACAGCTTATGCCGCAATATATATAATTTGATATTATATTTGCGGTTGTAAACATATATAGCAATATATAGACAGGAGATTATATAACCAGAGGAGATATGCAGATATCAGTAATCGTGCCTTTATATAACGAGGAGGAATCGCTCCCCGAGCTCGCCGCATGGATCGAGCGTGTGATGAGCGCCAACGGTTTTACGTATGAAGTGATTTTTGTCAACGACGGCAGCACAGACGGCTCGCTGTCGGTGATACGGCGCCTTGCAGCTGACAATCCGGCATTTCATTGCGTCTCCTTCGGACGCAATTATGGCAAATCACCGGCTCTTAATGAGGGGTTCAAGCGCGCGAAGGGGGATGTGGTCATCACCATGGACGCCGATCTGCAGGATTCTCCCGATGAGATACCGGAGCTCTACCGTATGATCACCGAGGAGGGATATGACCTCGTGTCGGGATGGAAGCAGAAGCGCTACGATCCTCTTTCGAAGACTATTCCGACGAAGCTCTTCAACGCTACGGCGCGCCGGGTGTCAGGCATACATAATCTGCATGATTTCAACTGCGGCCTGAAGGCTTACCGCAATGCGGTGGTGAAGCATATCGAAGTCTACGGAGATATGCACCGCTACATCCCTTATCTGGCGAAAAACGCCGGTTATAAGAAAATCGGGGAGAAGGTGGTGCATCATCAGGCGCGCAAATACGGCCACACCAAGTTCGGTCTCGACCGTTTTGTCAACGGATATCTTGACCTCGGGACGCTCTGGTTTCAGTCAAAATTCGGCGTGAAGCCGATGCATATCTTCGGACTGCTGGGCTCGATGGTGTTCGCACTTGGATTTCTGGCGGTGCTGGTAGTGCTTATCATGAAGATAGTGAGTATGTGCTCTGACAGCTATGACTTCTATCTTACCAACAGTGTATATTTCTATCTCGCTCTGGCGGCGATGATCATGGGTTCGCAGTTTTTCCTCGCCGGCTTTCTCGGCGAGCTTATCACGCGCAATTCCCCGGAGCGAGACCGCTATGTGATAGCGGAGGAATTCTGAGAAGAGAGCAAAGAGAGAAGAGTGCAGACGATGAGAAGAGTCCGGTTGCCTATGGTAATTGTCGCGGCGGCGGTATTGTCGCTGTGCGGCGGGATAGCCTTGTCAGGACGTGCGGCGGCGCAGACCTCGTCCCTCCGGACGCTTACGGAGGAAGGCCCTCTCGCGCCTTTGCCGGCCGATACGCTTGCTCAGCTTACCGAGAGCCAATATGAGTCGCTATATGACTCTGTGGCTCCTATTACGGGCAATCAGAGCCTTCAGATCAAGGTGACGCCTGTAGATATCGACCGCGAGAAGCCCGAGCAGCCGGTGATGCATTATTATGACAAGCATGGAGAGGAACTCGAGACACCGGTGCGCTTTCTGACCGAGCTGGACACTGTGGCCTCGGTGAAGCCCGGTCCAAAGTATCCTCTCTATAACGGCACAAGCGTTGGGCTGAATATCTTTGATTTCATAATGGTAGCGGCGGGACAGCGCCGCTGGTCAGCTGACATCTCTGCCGAGGTCTCTCTCTGGAACTGGCTCTCTCCTGTGGTGGAGGTGGGGCTGGGCTACGCGAATGCATGGCCGGAGGATGGACGTTGCCGTGTACGCACAAATCCTACGCTTTACGGCAAACTCGGATTCAACTACAATTTTCTGTATAAGAGCAATCCCGACTATCAGCTGTATGCCGGTTTTCGGGCTGCATATACCGGCTTCCGTTTCTCGGTGACCAATATTCAGGCCGGCTCGGAATATATGGGCGTGGCCGATGGCGTGGATCTTTCGGGAGTGAAAGCCACCTGCTGGTACGGCCAGGCCGTCCTGGGCATCCGCGTCAAGGTGTGGAAGCATTTCTGCATGGGGTGGAGCGGAAGGATAAGCTTTAAATTCCGCACACGCACCTCTATGGAGGGTGTGGAGCCGTGGTTTATTCCCGGCTACGGCACAGGCGCTCTCTCGGCTACCTATTCCCTGATCTGGAATTTCTGAGTCGCTATTATAGCTGATTTAGCTATTATAGCTAAGATAGCTAATTTAGCTATTATAGCTACTTTAGCCGGGATAGCTGTTTTTGCCTGGAGCGCTGTTATCGCTTGCCTGATCAGTACATCGGAGTGAAGCCGGCGGTGGGGCGCAGTCTGCCGTTGGCGCATCCGGCCAGTGCGGTCTCTTTGGCTGTGTCAAGTTTCAGTATCGGAGCCCCTTCATGAAGCGCGAGCTTTTTCAAGTCGATGAAGTATCTTCCCTGATTGGTGACGATGTCGAAGTAGTAACGCAGGTCGCGCACATTGCTCAGGCTTCGCCATTGCGTAGAGGAGAGGTTGGGCTCATCCTCCACCGTGTATGTATAAGGCACGCAGGCGCTGTAAAGCACGGTGGCGCATATCGAGGCACCGAGGTCGGAGTCTGCCGTCTTCTCCACATGGTGCGCGAAGTAGTTTGCCCGCACGCATCTGTCAGGTGATGTCACAGTGCCGGGGAGCATATTCTTCCCTCCGATTTTATTCCAGTAGTCTACTATGGCTGTCATCTTAGGCCAGGAGGGATCGTTGGTCATGGCATAATAGTCGCCGGCATCATAGACATTGATATTTCCGTGGTCAAATTCGAATACTATGGATGCTCCTGTGCTGTCGGTGGCACCCCAGTGGAGGGCGGCGGCGGTACCGTTGTCGAAAGAGGCCGCAGTGAGGTTGAAATCATGCTTGGCGAGGAGTGCGCGCACATCGGCCGTATCGGCGCATGTGTCGAGTATCCATGCGACAAACATGGCCATGGATATGGGCGGCCTGCCGACAGTAGTGTCATTCTGATATACGGTGCCTTTGCAGAAGAGCCCGTTGACGGCAAGTCCCTTCTCATTCATCCCCTCGGTGACTCCGCCATCGTAGCCTACGGCATATACAGCTGCATATTTCGAGCGCCATTCCACCGCTCCGGGCTTGTCGGAGCCTTTCTTGTCGATTCCCCGCGGGTATACGTAGATGTTGGTGGGGATGGGTGTTTTCCAGTCGAGGGAGCGGCCTACGATATACAGGCTGTCCGCACCGTGATATACCACTCTTGTGCATGCGTGGGAGCGGAAGGCCGCGATAGGGGAGAGAAAGACAGCGGCGAGTACCGCTCCAAACAGGATGTGTGATTTCATAGCAGGGATAATTTGAGATTTTAGCTATCTTAGCTATCTTAGCTGTCTTAGCTATTATAGCTGTCTTAGCTATTTTAGCTTCGCTATCACTATAACAAAAAATCGCCGCCCCGGTTTGCGGGGCGGCGAGATTATGATAGAGATATATAGTCTGAGCTATGATGTGGTCTCTGAGTATTAGAGAGCCACTTTAGCGGACTTGCCGTTGACAACTACTACGTAGATGCCGTGAGCAGCCTCAACGCGGAGAGTAGCGCCGGCATTTACTTTGGAGTCAGCGAGCTTCACACCTGCGAGAGAGTATACAGCTACATTGCTGTCGTTCTCTACAGATACGAGGATAGCGCCCTGCTCTGTAGCGATGTTGGCCTTCTCGGCGGCAATCTCCTCAACGCTGACATACTTGTAATCACCTACAGACTCGATCACACGTACCTTAGAGAGATCCTCGGGGTCGTAGTAGTAGTTGATTTTGCCCTTGTAGCTGATGTTGTATGTGTTGGAGTAAACGTCGGTGAAGTGTGCCTGCAGACCGTCAGTGGAGCCGAGGACGAGAACGTTGGTCGTACCTTCCTCGGTGGTCATCTGGTTGACGAAGTTGTGTGTGTAGAATTTCATTCCGAAATCTTCGCTCCATGGCTCAACCTCTTTGATGCCGAGACCGTATCCTACAAAGTTGTGCGCTTCAGGCTTCACGGAGAGGTATGTTCCGAAGGCAGGATCTTCTACGATTGTAGCGGGAGCCATTGTATATTCGCCCTTGGAGGGATCCTCTGTAGCTGCGTTGATGGAGCATGAGGGGTCGGCATAGATTACGCCCTGGAAGAAGTTGGCGGATTCGTCAGCGATCTCTGCGGGAGTTTCATCCAGAAGATATGCATAGATGTCCTTGATGCTGAACTTGGTGGTGCCGGGAGGGAACCCGAATCCGATATATTTGTCGCCGGCAGCGATGTAGAGCTGTGCAAGGGGTCCCCACTCCTCAGGATAGGGATCTAACTCACCGTAAGTCTCAGAACCTCCTTGACCCATGTTGAAGATATATACATTGCCAAATTCGAAGTTCTCAGTGCGGGGCTTGAAGCCTTCGATACGTGCGGAGCCTACAGGCTCGTTGCGGATGGTCTTTGTGGATCCGGTCTGGGAAGTGAAGTAGAGAGCCTGCTTGTAGCTTACTACATTGTCTTCCTCCTGATATCCCTTGAATTCAACGTTGGATGCTTTGCTGGTAGTGATAGTGGTGTAACCCTTCACCTGATCTACCATAGAGGGAATGCCGAGTACCTCGTTGGGGAGCATGGTGAAGTATTCGTAGTTGGTCTGGTCGGCATTGGGCTTGCCGCCGATGCCCTGTGACTCCTGAAATTTGCGGCACCATTCTGTGCTATTGAGGAGTTCGCTGAATTCTACGGCATCGTAGTTACGCTTTTCGATGGGAATATTGCCTTCACCGTCGAGTTCATCCTCATATGTGGCCCACTGATTCCAGACGTAGTATGAAGGCCAGCAGAGCTCAAACTGGAAGTATGTGTCGAGTGCGCCTTCGTCAGTTCTGGAAGAGTAGATGTAGTCTACACAATAGTAGGGGAGCTCATCGAAAGTCTTCTTGCCATCTTCGAATTCCAGCAGCTCGCAGATGGGCATGGGATCTTTCTTGAACTGCAGGGTGTAGACGTCGCCGGTTCTGGGGTCGGTCCAAGTACGAGTCTCGTACTGGTCGGCGTTGGTGCCGTGGATCGCATCATAGCGGCTTTGTGCCTGCATTGTGCGGAAGTACTGTGACTGCATGGGAGTTGGCGCAATCGTTGCATGCTGTATGCTCGGCAGAGCTACGGCAGCAGAGGCAAGCATGGAGCTTGCTGCAAATGCGGAAGCCAACATAGCGGTAAGTTTTTTCATACCTCGTGTTGTTTTATTGGTTAATTTTTAGATATATAGTTGTTCGCTGATTTTTGCAAGGTGAATATTCGCGGTATTATAGCGTTTAAGGCGTTTCTTAGCTTCAGGATGCAAATAAACTAAATTTTTTTGACATCGCAAAGATTTTTTGATGTTTATTATGGATATACTATGATTTTTTAGAGTCTCCTGCAATATATATCACCTTCTAAAGTGGAATATAAGGAGGGCGCATCCGGATTTCGGATGCGCCCTCTGTATCAGGTCATGTCACCCTTTCGGGTGCGAGTGATCAGTAGCTGAGTTCGGAGCGGTCGATGGCGTGGTTGTACTGGCTTTCTGACTGGGGCACAGTGAATCTCCAACCGTTGCAGTCAGCCGGTGTGCGGCTGAGGTAATAAGCCTGCGGGATATTGTTGGAGTTGGTGTCGCCCTCTTTCCAAGTGTTGCGGACCATAGGATAGCTCCATCTCTTGAAGTCAAACCAGGAGTGTCCCTCGCCCCAGAGCTCTATGCGGCGCTGGAGTCGTACCTCTTCGAGGAGCTGGTCTCCTGTCTTGTTGCAAGAGTAGTTGGGGTTGCGGTTGGCGTTGAGCTCTTCGAGACAGGATGTGGTGACGGAGGTGTGGCCGTTATGATAAGCGGCCTCAGCTTCTGTGAGCAGCATCTCGGCGCCACGCATCATCGGGTAGGAGTTGGTGCCGTACTGGTCGAGACACCAGAATTTGTACTGTGCTCCGAAGCATACGCGGATTTCGTCTTCGCCACCGTCCTGACGTGCTACGTAGGGCTCGCCCCATTTGGTTTTGTCTCCGTTAGGTATGCGCGATGTGCCGAATGCTGTGATGGATATGCGCATGTTGGAGTTCTTCATCAGGTTCATGTCTGCGGGGATGCAGATATTCTTGTTCCAGAAGGAGCTCTTGGTGAGCGGGCGGCGGAGAGGCTTGTCGGGAGTGAAGAAGTCCTCAGCGCGGATGTCGCCTTCGGGGATCTGCTTGTAGAGCTCATAGTTGATGGCGCCGGCACCGAGACCCCAGAGAGTGGGATAAGGACCCTGGCAGCTGTACCAGGAGCCGTGAGCCCAATAGTAGATGCCCTCCACCTCAGCGGCGTTGCACCACATCCACTCTTTGTTGGGCTCTGCAAAGCCGCCGGCGAATTCCTCAGCCGACATGATGGGATAATCCTGACGTGCGTCGTGAGCCATCTTTTCAGCTGTGGGATAGTCATGCTTGAGCATTGCGACGCGGGCGAATATGCCCTGGGCGATGCTGAGGTTGGGCTCCCACATGAATTTGCGTCTTGAGGTGGTCTCTTTGTAGAGCGCTATGGCGTCGTTGAGATCCTTGTAGATGAAGTTGTAGATCTGATTGCAGGTGACAAGGGGTGAGTCGCCGGTGCTTTCATGGTCTCTGAGCACGATACACTTGCGCTCGCCGTTGTCGGAGTCTTCCCATCTGGGAGCGAAGAGCTGCATGAGACGGGTGTAGGCAAAGGCGCGCATGGTGAGTGCCTGAGCGTGTATGAGCTTGAGGTTGTTTTCATCACCCTCCACGTTGTCGATACCGTCGAGGATCACGTTGGCCTGGTTGATGAAGTTGTAATACATTCTCCAGGGTATTGCGGATACCCATCCCTGATAGTTGGTGATGGAGCTCCACTGATAGTTGGAGCCGCTCCGTACGGCCCAGAGCAGTGAGAAGTAGTCCTGACCCATTATATCTCCGTAGAACATGGCGAGCCAGGGCTCTCCGTTGACGGAATGGTAGCCGTCGAGTCCTGAATACTGGCTGTACATCGAGCGGCAGAGTCCGTAGAGTGCAGCCTGCGCGCCCTCTTCTGTAGTCTGTATCAGAGAGGCGTCGGTAGAGGTGACCGGTTCAGTCTGGAGATAGTCGGAGGAGCATCCGGCTAAACCGACGGACACCATCACGGCGGCGATCCCCTTGATTATGAAGTTTCTTTTCATTGTGAATGCTTTGTGTGAGATTTCAATAATTAATGTTACTTCTCTTCGGGGATCAGAAGCGTGCAGTGAGCTGGAATGAGAATACTCGCGGAGTCACATAGTATGAAGCCTGTGAGCCTGAGAATGACTGCTGCGGGTTCATACCTTTACGCTTTGTGGCGGTGAAGAGGTTGTCGATTGACACGCCGAGGTTGATGTTGGAGAGCTTCAGTGCGCTTACCCATTTCTGAGGCAGGTCGTAGCTTACGTTGATGTTCTTGAAGAC
>CAYSJG010000005.1:0-21221 GCA_964431295.1 uncultured Sangeribacter sp.
GCGACCCCTGCGTTAACATTTTTTGTGGGATGGGGTCTAAGGCGAGGCGACATGAGTGGATTAATGAATGGATAAAATGAACTGATAATGTGTGCTCTTGCTATTGAGACTCGGCCGGGTGGCTGTATGCAAACGGCCGCGGGGATGAAAGGTTATGTGGCCCTTTCATCCCCGCGGGATTATAATATATGCAGTATGTCGGATCAGCAGGGGAGAGCTGCGTTAGTCTTGCGGACAGCCTCAGCGCTCTTCTCGAAGAGAGCTTTCTCCTCATCGTTGAGCTGGAACTCAACGATCTTCTTGATACCGCCTTTGCCGAGGAGGCAGGGTACGCCGATGCAGATATCCTTCTGTCCGTATTCGCCCTGAAGTAGTGCGGAGCAGGGGATGATGGCATTCTGGTCATGGAGCACAGCCTCTACAACTTCAGCAGCAGCGGCGCCGGGAGCATACCAAGCAGAGGTGCCGAGAAGCTTGGTGAGTGTAGCGCCGCCTACCATAGTGTCGGCAGCCACCTTGTCGAGAGTCTCGGCGGGAAGGAGCTCGCTTACGGGTACGCCGCGGAGTGTGGCGAAGCGCTTCAGAGGAATCATGGTGGTGTCACCGTGTCCGCCGATTACAAATCCCTCAACCTCGTTGGGGTTGGCTTCCAGAGCCTGTGAGAGATAATATTTGAAGCGGCTGGAGTCCAGTGCGCCGCCCATACCGATGATGCGCTCGCGGGGTATGCCGGCGATTTTGTGGATGAGGTAAGTCATCGTGTCCATAGGATTGGATACGCATACGATGACAGCGTTGGGGCTGTGCTTGAGCACGCTCTCGGTCACTGACTTCACGATACCGGCGTTTACTCCTATGAGCTCTTCGCGGGTCATGCCGGGTTTGCGGGGTATGCCGGAAGTGATGACTACGACATCGCTGTCGGCGGTAGCCTCATAGTCGTTGGTGACGCCCTTCACCTTGGTGTTCATGTCGAGCAGATTGGCGGTCTGCATCATATCCATGGCCTTGCCTTCGGATACACCCTCCTTGATGTCGAGCATCACAACCTCGTCGGCTACTTCGCGGATAGCCATCACATTCACTGCTGTGGCGCCTACGTTGCCGGCGCCTACCACTGTTACTTTAGACATGTTATGGTTTAGATTAGTATATGGAATTACTGTGTTGCTTGAAGCCCCGTTGAAGCCACGGTGCTTCCATCCGCAAATTTAGCGAAATATTTCCGTATTCCAATTATTTTTAGTCTAAATTTGATTTTTCCTTTCTTTCCATTCATCTTCGGCCACAAGCACCGTTCCTTATAGCGTGTTCCGTAAAATGTATAAAATATCTCTAAGACCCCATCCTGAAGTTGGTGTCAGATCAGGTGGAAGTGGGTGACGTCGGCGTTGCAGAGGGGGCAGCGGTAGTCGGAGGGTAGTTCCCCCTCTGTCTCGGCGATATACCCGCAGATGTCGCAGCGGTATCTGCGCATTTCTCCCCCTTTGGTCTTCTTGTCGGCTTTATCCTCGGTGCTTGCCTCCTCTTCGGCACGGTATGTGGGGGCGTTTTTCGGCGCTTTCCCTTTGATTACATTGTGGTAATATGAATATGTCATGGGTGTGCCGCTTCCTTTGCGGGTGTCGATGAGCTGACCGATTACAAGCACGTGTGTGCCGCAGTCTACAAATTCCTGCGCTTCCATGACAAGTCTGCCGGCGAATTGGCCGTTGACGCAGGGTGTTCCGGCCACGACTTCATATCCGAAGTCCTCATATTTGTCGCTGTCGCGGCTGCTTCTGAATCCGAATGAAGTAATGAGAGCCGGATCAGTGTCCTCGGCAAGTATCGAGAGGGAGAATCTGCGGAATTCTTTGATGGCCTCAAGGGTGTAGTTGTTTTTATTGAGAGAGATGACGAGGCGCGGATTCTCGCTGGTTACCTGAAAACAGGTGTTGATGACGCATCCGACTGCGCGTCCGTCTTTGAAGGCCCCTACGATGTAGAGTCCGTAGGTCAGTTGATATAGTACTGTGGTATCCATTTAAATTTTGAATTTTGAATTTTGATTTTTTGATGCGAAAAGCCGATTTTGCTTCATAATATAAAACACTTTTAGTGCGAAATAGGTCAGAAAATTGCGTAAAATTAGTTAACTTTGTGATTTAAGGAGAAAAAGTATGAAATTTTTTCTTCGATAGTGACTTATGAATAAATTGATAGACAGTGCTTTAGCTGAGCGTCTGCATCGAATCCTTGACGGGAGCGAGCGGATTGTGCTGGTATGCCATGTGCGTCCTGACGGCGATGCGATAGGTTCTACATTAGGGCTGTTCCATCTGCTGAAATCTTTGGGTAAGGACGCACAGGTAGTCATACCGGATCAGGCGCCACGTTCTCTGTGGTTTCTTCCGGGATTCCAGAGCATCAATGTATTTACGCGTCATGAGGACTATTGCCGTCGGCTCATCTCTCAGGCCGACCTGCTGATATGCTGTGACTTCAACAAACTATCGCGCATCGATCGTCTGCATCCCGTAGTGGAAGCCGCTCAATGCACCAAAGTGCTTATAGACCATCATCTTGATCCGGATCCCTTCTGTGACCTGACGGTATCTTATCCCGATATGTCGAGTACATGCGAACTCGCCTTTCGTCTTATAGCCGCAATGGGGTTATATTGTGATGTCAATTTGCAGTGTGCCACTTGTCTGCTCACCGGCATCGTGACCGATACCCGAAACTTCTCTGTCAATTGCAAGAATCCTGATATTTACGAGGTTCTTATGAAACTTGTGGAGAAGGGTGCGGACAAAAACATGATAGTCAAGGAGTCGCTTGAGACGCAGTCTCTATCAAGCCTGCGTCTGCAGGCATACGCGATAAGCGAAAAGCTGGAGGTGTTTCCCTCCAGTCATGTGGCTGTTATGTGTATAGACCGTGAGGAGCTGAAGCGTTTCGGCTATGAGCGCGGAGACTCCGAGGGACTTGTCAACAAACCGCTTGCAGTGCCGGGGATTATCGCAAGCTTTTTTCTGCGCGAGGATGACGACTGCATAAAGGTGTCTGCACGCAGCGAGAAGGATTACCCGGTGTCGCTGATTTGCGAAGAGCTCTTTGGCGGGGGCGGTCATCTGATGGCCGCCGGTGGGGAATTCAACGGTTCTCTTGAGGAGTGTCGCAGCAGGCTTGTCGAGGCTCTTCCGCGGTATGACAGGTATCTTCCTGCAAAAATTGAAAAAATCAGCTGATTCAATCAGTAATATATTAGATGCGTAATTTAGACAAAATATCTATCAAGAGTGCCCCGCGTCATCGGGGGAATGTGCTGAAACTGCTGACTGCAGGCGCACTTGCGTTAATGTCGGGCTTCGGTATCCTTGTCTCGGGAGGCTGCGAGAAGGGGGAAAGCTATTCCGAGTTGCTTCGCGAAGAGGAGAAGGCGGTCAACTGGTATCTTGCTCAGCACAGAGTGGAGATGGATATACCGGCCGACGGTTACTTCGAGACAGGTGAGGATGCTCCGTTTTACAGAATGGACAGGGACGGCACGGTATATATGCAGGTGATCGATCCCGGGGATGCGGAATGTAAGGCCGAAAGCGGCGAAAAGATCTATTTCCGATTCAAGAGGGAGAATATCATTCTGATGTATAACGGCACTCCCGCACCTCCCTACGGCAATACCGACGATCTCTCAAGCAGTGTCGGCCCCACATATTTCTTCTACGGCAACAAGACGTATCCGACCACTGTGAAGTATGGCACCGGCATACAGGTGCCTCTCGAGTATCTCGGTCTCGACAGCGAGGTCAATCTTGTGCTGAAATCCTACTCCGGATTTACTGAGGATCAGACGCTCTGTCAGCCGTTTCTGCTAAATGTTAAATATTTCAAGGCAACTTACTAATAAGATATAACCGGAAAATGTCACTTATAAAATCCATATCAGGTATCCGCGGCACCATTGGCGGTCGTACAGGCGATGGCCTCAGCGGTGTCGATACAGTAAAATTTACCGCAGCTTACGCCGAGTTTCTTCTCCGTCAGTCCAACGGCACTGCCCGCCGCGTAGTCGTAGGCAGGGATGCCCGTCTCTCCGGCGACATGGTGTCGAAGCTTGTCTGCGGCACTCTCATGTCTATGGGACTCGATGTGGTGAACATCGGTCTTGCGAGCACCCCCACCACCGAACTGGCTGTGGTAGGCGAGCATGCCGACGGCGGTATCATCATCACCGCCAGCCATAACCCCCGTCAGTGGAATGCGCTGAAGCTTCTCAACAGCAAGGGTGAGTTTCTTAATGACGCCGAAGGGAAGAAGGTGATAGAGATTGCGGACAGTGAGGATTTTACATTTGCCGAAGTGGACAATCTCGGCCATGAGTATGTCAACGACACATGGGGTCTTCGACATATCGAGGCTGTGCTCGCCCTCCCGCTGGTGGATCGCGAAGCTATCGCCAAGGCCGACTTTACAGTGGCCGTAGATGCCGTCAATTCTGTCGGCGGTATAATCATACCGCAGTTGCTCAGGGCCTTGGGTGTGAAAAATGTCATCGAGCTCAATTGTGTGGCCAACGGTGACTTCGCCCATACTCCCGAGCCTATCCCCGAGAATCTCACTCAGATTGCAGACCTCATGAAAAATTCAGAGGCCGACTGCGGTATAGTGGTGGATCCGGATGTGGATCGTCTGGCTCTGGTGATGGAAAACGGTGAGATGTTTGTGGAGGAGTATACTCTTGTGGCTGTGGCGGACTATGTGCTCACCCACACCCCCGGCAATACAGTCTCCAATCTCAGTAGCTCGCGCGCTCTGCGCGATGTCACCGCCAAGCACGGTTGTCAGTACAACGCTGCGGCCGTAGGTGAGGTCAATGTGGTGAAGAAGATGAAGGACACCGATGCGATAATCGGTGGAGAGGGCAATGGCGGCGTGATCTATCCCGAATTGCATTACGGTCGCGACGCGCTTGTAGGTGTGGCGCTATTCCTCTCTCTGCTCGCCAAGTCCGGCAAGAAGATGACGGAGCTCAAGGCTACCTATCCCGCCTACGCAATAGCGAAAAACAAGGTGCAGCTGACACCTTCCACGGATGTGGATGCGATACTCGAAGCGGTCAAAGAGCGTTTCAAGAATGAGAAGATCACCGATATCGACGGTGTGAAGATTGACTTCAAGGAATCATGGGTGCATCTCCGCAAGTCCAACACCGAGCCGATCATCAGGGTCTACAGTGAGGCTCACTCCATGGAGGAGGCGCAGAAACTCGCCGAGGAGATCATGCAGTTTCTCAAATAGTATTCTCCCGGTCCGCTAAACACTTCTTGTCATGTTAAAGAAATTCTTTTTAAACTTCCTCTCCTCCTTTGCAGCCGTATGGGTGGCGCTCGGACTTTTTACCGTCACGGCAGTGATCGTGATTGTCGCTCTTATGGCCAAAGCCGGTGTCGACTCGGCGCAGGTGGAGGAGGTAAAGAAGCATTCGGTGCTGCGTATAGATCTCAACGGTCCGATAGAGGAGACGGAGAAATCTCATGAGATCAATTATATGGATCTCCTGCAAGGTAATGTCGAGAAGGCGATGACTCTCGATGTGCTCACTCAATCCATACGCGAGGCAGCCACAAATAAGAATATCGACTTGCTCTATCTCCATTGCGGCGCACTGGCCGCCTCTCCGGCCACCATCAATGCTCTTCGCGATGAGCTTGTGGCCTTCAAGGAGTCCGGCAAACGCATATATGCATACGGGGAGAGTTACACTACGGGCACTTACTACCTCGCCTCCTTGGCCGACTCCGTATTCATGGACAAGATGGGTTCCCTGGATCTTCGCGGTCTCGGAGGTACATCGCTATATATGAAGGATCTTTTCGACAATCTGGGCATCACATTCCAGGTAGTCAAGGTCGGCACCTACAAGTCGGCCGTGGAGCCTTATCTGTATAACGAGATGAGTCAGCCTGCGCGCGCGCAGCTCGACACTCTCTACGGCAATATGTGGCGATATATGCTCGGTGAAATAGCCGACAGCCGCAAGCTCAAGGCCGACAGGATAGAGTATATGATCAATCAGGAGGCTTTGCCGCTGCAAAATGCCGAATATACCGTCAAGTCCAAGCTCGCTGACCGAGTGGTTTATACCCGGCAGATGGAGCAGATACTCGCCGATGCCGTCAATGTAGATGTCAAGAAGCTCAATTTTGTATCTCCCTCCACTCTTGTCATGCAGACTGACTGGATGGCCGAAATTGGCAGCAAGAATCAGCTTGCGGTACTCTACGCTACCGGTGAGATCGCCGAGGGTGTGGCCACGGGCATCAATTGCGAGGCCCTCGTCCCCGAGATTGTCAGACTCGCTGATGATGATAATATCAAAGGGATGGTGCTTCGTGTCAATTCCCCGGGCGGCTCCGTGTTCGGCTCCGCGCAGATAGGGGAAGCCCTCGACTATTTCAAGTCGAAGGGTAAACCGTTGGCAGTATCCATGGGTGATTATGCCGCCTCAGGAGGTTATTGGATCTCTTGCGGCGCCGACCGCATCTTCGCCGACCCTCTGACCATCACCGGCTCTATAGGCATATTCGGACTGATACCGAATATTCAGGGCCTTATGCAGAAAATCGGTGTCACTCCCCAGACCGTAGCTACTGATCCGGAGGCCGCGTTCCCCTCGCTCTTCTATCCGATGACCGAGAGTCAGCATGCCAAGATGCAGAGCTATGTGGAGAGGGGATATGATCAGTTTATTAATCGTGTGGCCAAGGGCCGTAAGATGAAGCCCGCGAAAGTGCGTCTCATCGCTGAGGGACGTGTGTGGGATGCCATGAAGGCCAAGGAGATCGGTCTCGTAGATGAACTCGGACAGCTTCAGGATGCCTGCGACTGGGTGCGTGGCAAAGTCGAGGACGGCGACAAACTCGATGTGGTGGCCTATCCCAACTTCGAGCCGGGATTTATGGATATCCTCATGAAGCAGGCCAATACCTCCGTGACTCAGCTTGTGCGCGAAAATGTGGCCAAGCTTGCCCCGTCCGCGCCTTACGCGGAAATAGCCTTCAGGGTCGTCACTCGTAAACCGGTGCAGGCAAGAATGCCGGACATACAGGTGAAGCCCTGACATAGCATACGGGATACCCCCCTAAACCTCTGACCTCTGACCTCCCAATTCTCAACTCTCAACTCTCAGTGATGAAGCCTTCGATAAACAAAATATTGACCTGTATTCTTACTCCGCTGTCGTGGATCTACGGCGGTGTGATGTGGGTGCGTAACAAGTTGTTCGAAACAGGATTGCTTCGCGAGGTGCAATATGACGTGCCGATCGTCGGAGTAGGCAATCTGACGGTCGGAGGCACCGGCAAGACACCCCATGTGGAGTATATACTTGAAGGGCTTTGTCCGGACTATAATGTGGCTGTGCTCAGCCGTGGGTATAAGCGCAAGACCAAGGGGTTTGTGCTTGCCAATTCCAAAAGTACGCCGGAGAGTATCGGCGACGAGTCCTGGCAGATATATCACAAGTATGGTGTGAAGGCCAAAGTAGCTGTCTGTGAGAAGCGCAAGGAGGGGATAGAAAAGCTCCTGAAGTTATTCCCCGACCTCGACGTTATAGTGCTTGACGACTCCTTCCAGCACCGTTGGGTGCGTCCTGATGTCAATATATGTCTCATGGAGTACGGTCGCCCTGTATATAAGGATCATTTGCTCCCGCTCGGACGTCTGCGCGAGTCAGCCTCCGGTATCAATCGCGCCGACATGGTCATCGTGACCAAATGCCCGGACAATACCCAGCAGATAGAATTACGCATAGTCGCCAAGGAGCTCGACCTGATGAAGTTTCAGAAACTCTACTTCTCGCGCTATTCGTATGATGATCTCAAGCCTGTCTTTCCCGATGAGAATCCTTACACTGTCTCTCTCATGTCGCTGACAGAGGACGATGCGGTATTTCTCCTCACCGGGATTGCTCATCCGAGATATTTTGTGAGGCATTTCAGAGATTATCCGTTTCATAAGAGGGTGGCGCATTATCCGGACCATCATGATTTCTCGCGTAAGGATATCTCAGCCATCGCCGAGAGTTTCCGCAATATGAAGGGGGAGCGCCGCGTGATTATCACTACGGAGAAGGATGCGGTGCGCCTGGCGCACAATCCTTATTTCCCCAATGATCTCAAACCATACATCTTTTTCCAGCCGATAAGCGTTAAGATGATACATGGTCTCTTTGACCATGACAACAATCTTATACCGGATCTGCGCACCGTCATAGAGAAAGTGCGCGGCAACGGCGCTCCGGCGGCTAATAATTGATGTGTAAAATACTTGAATCTTAATATCTTAATTCACATGCAAGACAATATGCTCGAGTCTATCCGTAAGACTGCGGACTTTATCCGCGGCGAGGTAGGCGAAATGCCCGAAGTGGCTATAATCCTCGGCACCGGTCTCGGTGACCTGGTCAATCATATCGATATCCGCAAAGAACTCCCATACGGTATCATCCCCAATATGCCCGTTTCCACTGTGGAGGGTCACAGCGGCAAACTCATCTTCGGCACTCTCGGCGGCCGCTATGTGATGGCTATGCAGGGACGTTTCCACTACTATGAGGGCTATGACATGAAGCAGGTTACATTCCCGGTGCGTGTGATGCGCGAACTGGGTGTGAAGACTCTCTTCGTAAGCAATGCCGCCGGCGGTATGAACAAGGAATTTCGTGTGGGCGACGTCATGGTCATCACCGACCATATCAATCTCTTCCCGGAGAATCCTCTCCGCGGACACAATTACGAAGAGCTCGGTCCGCGCTTCCCGGCGATGACGGAAGCTTATTCGCAGCGTCTTATCGCTATGGCCGACGAGATAGCGGCCCGTGACGGTGTGCGACTGATGCACGGTGTATATGTAGGTACTCCCGGCCCGACATTCGAGACTCCCGCGGAATATGAGTATTTCCGCGTGATCGGAGGCGATGCTGTGGGTATGTCCACAGTGCCGGAGGTCATCGTGGCAAATCATGCCGGCATGGAGGTGTTCGGTGTGTCTGTGATCACTGACCTCGGCGGTAAGGATATCAAGGAGGTGCCGACACATGAGGAGGTGCAGAAGGCGGCCGTAAAGGCGCAGCCTGTCATGACTGCCCTCATCAAGGAGATGCTTTCCAAACTTTAAAATGACAGATGGCTGAGACAGAAATATCCACCCTCGGCGAGTTCGGTCTGATAGACCGGCTCGTCAAGGGTTTTGAAAATAAGAATCCTCAGACACGGCTCGGCGTCGGTGACGATGCCGCTGTGCTTGATATGGGCGACAGGGAGGCGCTCGTCACTACCGACCTGCTCCTCGAAGGTGTGCATTTCGACCTGCGATATGTGCCGCTGAAGCACCTCGGCTATAAGTCGGCGGTGGTCAATTTCAGCGACATCTATGCCATGAACGGTACGCCGCGTCAGATTACGGTCAGCCTCGGGGTGTCGAGCCGATTCACGGTGGAGCATATCGAGGAGCTCTACGAGGGTATACGTCTCGCATGCGAGGCTTACGGCGTGGATCTCGTGGGCGGCGACACTTCGGCCTCTGTCACGGGGCTGGTCATCTCCATCACCTGTATCGGGGATGTGGAAAAGGGTAAATATGTCACCCGTACCGGCGCCAAACCTACCGACCTTATATGCGTCTCCGGCGATCTGGGAGCGGCTTTCATGGGGTTGCAGCTCCTCGAGAGGGAGAACAAGGTGTCGGCCCAAAACGGTTCGAAAGATTTCATGCCCGATTTCAGCGGCAAGGAATATATTCTGCAGCGTCAGCTGCGTCCCGAGGCGCGCAAGGATATCGTAGAGGAATTGGCTAAGGAGGGAATCGTCCCCACGGCCATGATGGATGTCAGCGATGGACTCAGCAGCGAACTGATGCATATCTGCAAGGATTCCGGCGTAGGATGCCGGGTGTATGAGGACCGCATACCTATCGATTATCAGACTGCCGTGATGGCTGAGGAATTCAACATGAACCTTGTGACGGCGGCGATGAACGGCGGCGAGGATTATGAGCTGCTCTTCACTGTGCCGCTGGTGGACCGTGAGAAGGTGGAGCGGCTTAAGGATGTCAAGATGATAGGGTATATCACAAAGCCGGAGTTGGGCGAAGCGCTTGTGACGCGCGACGGCGGCGAGATACCTCTTAAGGCTCAGGGTTGGAACAGTCTCTCCTGATAATCTTTTCGACAGTCCTTCCGACAATCTTCCTCACGTGCAGATAGCGGTATTTCACCTTTATAATGATTTCAGCGGCAGCCCGGGTGTGCTTGCGCCGCTGCTCCATGCACTTGCAGATCGCGGTGTCTTAGTGGATCTGCATACCTCCAGAGGAGGTGTGCTCGACACGCTTGTCGGTGTGCCCGGCATACGCTTCTATCGTTATGGTTATGCTTACTCTCCCCGGCCGCTCGTCACTGTCATGAGATATGCCGGGGTGCAGTTGCGCACATTTTTTTCAGCCTTCCGCTATCTCTTCTCCAGGCGCATATTTTACATCAACACTCTGCTTCCCATAGGTCCGGCGCTTGCCGGCAGACTTATGGGTAAGAGGGTGGTGTATCATTATCATGAGAATGCGGGAGCGAAGGGAAGGCTTTATTCAATGTTGGCCAAGGGGATGCAGTGGCTGGCATCTGACATAGTCTGCGTGTCGGAATATCAGCGGGCGCAGCTTAAGCGCACAAAGCGGGTGTATGTGGTGCCGAATGCGTTGTCGCAGGAGTTTGAGGCTCAGTTGAAGCCTGATATTTCAGGTGCGTTTGACCGCAGGAGGGTGTTGATGATCAGTTCGCTTAAGGGGTATAAGGGTACAAAGGAATTTGTGAGGCTCGCCGAGATGCTTCCGCAATATAGGTTTGAGTTGGTGATCAATGATTCACGGGATGTCATAGATGATTATTGGAAAGAGGAAAATCTGCCGTCTCCCCCGAATCTTACAGTATTGGACAGGCAGGAGAGAGTGGCGCCTTTCTATAATCGGGCGTCGCTTGTAGTCAATCTGACCAACAAGGAGGAGGCAGTGGAGACATTCGGCATGACCGCTCTGGAGGCGATGGCTGCCGGTCTGCCGGTAATTGTCCCCACCGAGGGAGGGGTGGCCGAGATGGTGGATGACGACAACAACGGATATAAGATCGATGTGAAGGATCTGGATAAGATAGCGGCGGCAATCCGCGAAATATTATCGGACAGAGAGAAATATGAGAAAATGGCGACGGCCGCTTTGGAACGCTCGCGCCGCTTCTCTTTCGCCCGCTCCTCGGAGGCCATATTCGCCCTGCTCACCGGCAGAAAACGATAATCCAATCTTTTCCGGCGCCCCGTCTGCGCTCATCACGAGTATTGATCGCTCTCATATTTTTTCCCTCTTATCTATTGATTGCAATTTTTAGAATTGTTTAACATTGTCTATTAGCTTGTAAGCGCAAGTTTGGCTATATTTGCAATCAAAACAACTGTGTCCCCGCATGTTCCCGCCTCTTTGCTCTTTATAAAGAGCGGCTTACGACATTGTCATCTCCATGGAGACGCAGCTTGACACGTGTTGTAAATTATTAAAACAAAAGATTATATCTGATATGAGCGAAACCGTCAATATTCGCGATCTCAATGATCTTATCGCTTCCAAAAGCGGCTCTCTCTCTCTAATCCGCAGCGGCATGAGCCGCCGCATCATCGGCCAAAAACATCTTGTTGACTCTCTGCTGATAGCGCTTCTTGCCAACGGCCACGTCCTCCTCGAGGGTGTCCCGGGACTCGCAAAAACTCTTGCCATCAAGACCCTCGCTACTCTGGTCAGCGCCAAATACAACCGCATACAGTTTACTCCCGACCTCCTTCCCGCCGATGTCATCGGTACGCTGATTTACAGTATAAAGCGTGAAACATTCGAGGTCAAGAAGGGTCCTATCTTCGCTAACTTCGTCCTCGCCGACGAGATCAACCGTGCACCGGCCAAGGTGCAGAGCGCTCTGCTTGAGGCAATGCAGGAGCGTCAGGTGACAATCGGTGAAGAGACCTTCCAGCTTGACAAGCCGTTTCTTGTTATGGCCACCCAGAACCCCATAGAGCAGGAGGGTACCTATCCGCTCCCCGAAGCTCAGACCGACCGATTCCTGCTCAAAGTGGTCATCGGATATCCCACAAGAGACGAGGAGCGCGACATCATCCGTCAGAATATCTCCGGTGCTCTCGATGAACTCAACTCGGTAGTGACCAAAGAGGAGATCATGGACCTTCAGAAGATAGTCACCATGATATATATCGATGAGAAAATCGAGAATTATATCGTCGATATAGTCTTCGCCACCCGTGAGCCGGAGAAGTATGACCTTAAGGATCTCGCCGACCTTATTGACTTCGGCGCCTCACCCCGTGCCTCAATCTCTCTGGCCAAGGCCGCCAAGGCGTACGCCTTCCTGCAGGGACGCGGATATGTCATCCCCGAGGATGTGCGTGCGGTGTGCCACGATGTGATGCGTCACCGTATCGGCCTGACTTACGAGGCTGAAGCCAATAATATCTCCACCGATGAGGTGATCACCAATATCCTCGACAAAGTCAAAGTGCCCTGATTCTTATGGATGCCAAGGAACTCCTTAAGAAGGTCAGGAAAATTGAAATCAAGACTCGCGGGCTGAGCCAGAACATCTTCGCCGGCGAATATCACTCAGCTTTCAAAGGCCGCGGCGTGATATTCTCCGAGGTGAGGAAATATCAGCCCGGCGATGACACACGCGACATCGACTGGAATGTGACCGCCCGCCACAACGACCCCTATGTCAAGGTCTATGAAGAGGAGCGGGAGCTCACGCTCATGCTTATGATCGATGTCAGCGGCAGCGGCGATTTCGGTGCCGTAGGGCTCGAGAAGAAGGAGAAAATGGCCGAAATAGCCGCCACACTCGCTTTCTCATCGCTTCAGAACAACGATAAGGTGGGGGTAATCTTCTTCTCCGACAAGGTAGAGAAATTTATTCCCCCGCAGAAGGGTAAGAAGCATATTCTGCTGATAATCCGCGAAATTATAGATTTTCAGCCTGCCTCGCGCGGCACTGATATCAACTGCGCCCTGACCTTCCTGCTCAATGCCATCAAGAAGCGCGCCACAGCCTTTCTGCTCAGCGACTTCATCGACAGCCATGACTTCGAGCAGAATATGATAATGGCCAACCGCAAGCATGAGCTCACGGCTATTCAAGTCTATGACGAGCGGGACAGCAAGCTCCCGGATGTCGGCCTGTTGCACGCCGAAGACCTCGAGAGCGGTGCCACGCTCTGGGTGGATACAAGTTCGCGCAAGGTCCGCAAAGCTTACGAAAAAGCCTGGTACGAACGTCAGCAGCGTCTCAATGCCGTGACTGCCAAGAGCGGTGTGGAATTGGGAGCTGTCCGCACGGATGAAGACTTCGTCAAAGTGTTGCTCGGCGTCTTCCGCCGGAAGACCATGCGGTAGAATTAATAACAGATTATCCGATAATGAGAACTCTCAAATCGATTATACTGGTGCTGGTCTGCCTGTCGTGGTGTGCCACGATGTCGGCAGGACGTCCCATGATCTCCGCGAAAGCGGATTCAGCCACAGTGCTTATGGGCTCGAAAGTGCCTCTTCACGTAGAGCTGGTGAAGGACCGCAGCGATAAGGGAGAGATACCCGCCATACGTCAGATCATGGCTCCGGGCTCCATAATCACCGCGCTCAACGACACTGTGGAATTCGCCCTCGCCGCCAAGCCCGATACTACGGATATAGGCTCGGGGCGCATTCAGATCAATTATTCGCTCATAGTCCAGGTATTTGACTCCGGTTATTACCGCATACCGGTGATGCCCTATATCAACGGCAAGGACACCGTCGCTCCAAAGGATATATTCCTGAAGGTGCTCCCCGTAAAGGCCACGGCCTCCGATAAGATCTCCCCGATGACTTCGGTGCTCCCTCCTCAGGGCTCGTCGATATTTGACTTCCTTCCCGAATGGGTGGTACGCTGGTGGTGGTTACTGCTGCTGATCATCGCTGTCGCCGCAGTCGTATTCTGGCTCTATCGCAGATACCGCACCACAGGCAGCATACTGCCTCCTAAGCCCGAGACACCTCCGCATATTGTGGCTCTCTCACGTCTGAAGGCTCTGAAGTCGCGCCACCTCTGGGAAGACGGCCGGGAGAAGGAGTATTATACCCTTCTCACTGACATACTCCGTATCTATCTTTTCAAGCGCTTCGGCATAAAAGCCATGGAGATGACTTCGAGAGATATCATGGAGGTGCTGACAGACAATCCGGAATTGCGCCTGAGCAAACCGATGATGCGCCAGATACTCGACATGGCGGACTTTGTGAAATTTGCCAAAGTACGTCCTTTGTCGGATGATAATGTTCGCGCCTATGACAACGCTGTGAAATTTGTCGAGGAGACGGCTCCCAAGCCTGAGGAAAATGCTGAAGAAGGCACCAGCACAGACAGCTCTGTCAAGGGTGCCGGCAGTAAGAAAGGCAGTCAGAGAGGCTATAAGACCGAGAATAAGACCGGCAGTCAGAAAGGAGGTGGCAGATGATGTTCAAGCAGCCCTGGGTGCTCTGCTTCCTGATAGCACTTGTGCCCATGATATGGTGGTATCTGACCAATCACCGTCGCTCCACACCTACGCTCGGTATGTCGACGCTCGCTCCTTTGGCAAAACTGTCGCCCGGATGGCGCCGATGGCTCATGCATGTCAATTTTGCGCTGAAGATGGCCGCCATGGCTTTGGTGATCGTGGCTCTCGCACGTCCCCAGACTCATGACTCCAAGCGCCTTTCCCGTGTGGAGGGTACCGACATCATACTTGCCCTTGACATCTCCGGCTCCATGTCATCGCAGGATTTCGAACCCAACAGATTCGAGGCTGCCAAGGATGTGGCCGTCAACTTTGTCAACGGACGCACCAATGACAATATCGGCCTTGTCACCTTCGCCGGAGAGAGCATCTCCCTCGTACCGCTTACATACGACCGTGCATCTCTGGTCACCACTCTGCAGAATGTCAAGCTCGGCGACCTCGTGGACGGTACGGCCATCGGCGACGGTCTTGCCTCTGCCATCAACCGCCTTGTATCCGGCAAAGCCAAGTCCAAGAGCATCATCCTCCTCACTGACGGCACCAACAATGCCGGGCAGGTCCCCCCGATGACCGCCGCGCAAATAGCCGCCAAGAAGGGTATAAGAGTCTATACCATCGGCGTCGGCACCAACGGCAGCATCCGCATCACCGACCCTTACGGATTCTCCACCACTACGCTTGAGACAAAGATTGATGAAGAGTCGCTGAAGCAAATCGCCGACATGACCGGAGGCAAATTCTTCCGTGCCAAGGATGAGAAGGTGCTGCGCAAAGTATTTGAAGAGATTGACAAGCTCGAGAAGACCAAACTCGATGTAGAGCAGTACACACGTACTGACGAGGCTTTCATGCCCTGGATGCTCTGCGCTCTTATCTGCTACGGGCTCTCGATGCTCTTCCGCTACACATTACTGCGGCGCATCCCCTGATGCTCCGCAGCCTCTAAAGGATATAACTTATATATTTGACAATGAGTTTCGCTTATCCATATATATTGTTTCTGCTGCTGGCCATACCGGTCTATGCGGCGCTCTTCTATCTGGGTCGCTGGAGCCGCAGGCGCAAGCTCGCCCGCTTCGGCAATATGGAGAATATGCGCAGGCTGATGCCCGATGTCTCGCCATATAAGCCCGCACTCAAGCTTACGCTGCAGTGTCTGGCCTTCGCCTGCCTCGTGATAGCCCTTGCCCGCCCATGGGGAGGTGTCAAGAGCGAAGAGAGCTCGCGTGAAGGTATCGAGGTGGTTATAGCCATGGACGCTTCCAATTCCATGCTTGCGCCCGCATCCCCTGAGAAGGGCGCGCCAGAAAGGATGCGTATGGCCAAGATGATGCTCGAGAAGCTCATCGGACGTCTTAACAACGACCGTGTCGGACTGATAGAATATGCCGGAAGCGCATATACCCTCATCCCGGTCACCGGAGACTATGCCTCCGCACGTACTTTTCTCAACGCCATATCACCGGATCAGGTCACTGACCAGGGCACCAATATAGCCGCGGCCATAGAGATGGCCACAAGATCCTTCTCTCAGGACAAGGAGGTGGGAAAGGCCATTATCCTTATCACAGATGCGGAGGAACTTGAGCATCCCGAGGGGGTGATGGCGGCTGTGGATGCCGCTGTAAATAAGGGGATACAGATAGATGTGATCGGCGTAGGCAGCACCGAACCTGTCACTATACCGCTCGGCGGCACGGAGATGCTCGACCCGACTACCGGAGAGCCCGTAAGGACGAGCCTCAACGAGGATCTTGCGCTCAATATCGCCGAGAAGGGCAGAGGCATATATGTCAACGCCGCCAACAAGAACTCCCTCAATGAGCTTGAGAAGCAGCTCGACAAAGTGGCCAAAACGGCTCTCGAAAGCAATATGTCCGTCATACACGACGAGCTCTTCCCGCTCTTCGGATGGCTTGCCCTTATCTTTATGCTCCTCGACATCTTTATTGTGGACAGCAAGATGCGCTGGCTCGACAGATTTACATTCTTTAAAAAGGAGACTGCCCTCTTCCGTAAATCCAAGGGGAGAGGGAGTGACGCCGACAAAGCGCCTGCGCTGCAATCATCCGGAAAGGAGGTATCCAAATGAACAGAATTTTTATCTACATATTTATCGTGTGTTTGTCGGCGATGACGCTCGGCAGTTGCTCGTCGGATAAGAATACGGATTCATCATCCGGAGAAGTGAAGCCGGTCAAGACTCTCAGAGGGGAGAGGCGCGCCATCAAGGAGGGCAACAAACTTGTGGAGGAGGGTAATCTCGGCGAGGCTCTCGCCAAATACAATGAGGCTCTCCGTGTCAATCCTGAAAGTGCCGTGGCCAGATTCAACATCGCCATGACGCAGATCAATCTCGCTAAAGCCTCGCAGGCTAATGACTCCACCTCTCAGAAATTGATGCAAGAGGGTGTGGCCTCCCTCAATGCAGTGGCTCAGCTCGGGTATGACAATCCGGAAGTTTCCTCCAAGGCATTCTACAATCTCGGCAATCTCGCGTTCGAGCAGAAACAGTATGGTCAGGCTATACAGATGTATAAGAACTCGCTGAGAATCAATCAGAATTTCTTTGAAGCGCGCCGCAATCTGCGTATCGCTCAGTTGCAGCCAAAGGACGATAACGGAGGCGGTGGCGATAATCAGCAGCAGGATCAGCAGCAGGATCAGCAGCAGGATCAGCAGCAAGATCAGCAGCAAGATCAGCAGCAGGATCAGAATCAGGATCAGCAGGATCAACCGCAGGAGCAGCAGCCTCCCAAGGAGAATGAAATCAGTCCGCAGGCAGCCGAGCAGATACTCAATGCCGTGGAGAATAATGAAAATCAGACGCGTGCACGGCGTGGACATGAGGATGCCCGTAAGGCCGCAGGGACCAATACCAATCTCCGCAAGTGGTAGATGTCAGATGGCCTATTATGGGGATAAAAATCGCAGGATAGAAATTATATGTATATGAGAGAGCAAATCAGAATATTGACGCAGGGTATTTGTCGGAGGGCAGCGGCTTTGGCTGTAATCTTGTCGGCAATCGCTTTCGTCGCGTCCGCTCCGGCATTCGCCGGTCCCGCGCGTGTGGAACTGTCCGTATCTCCCTCCGGTGTGATAGGACAGGGAGATATGTTTCAGATATATATCACAGTCAAGAATATCGAGGGAGAGCCGAGCGCTCCCTCCAAAGTACCGGGAGCGTCCGTCAAGTATTTCGGACACCGCAGCAGCTCGTCGTCCTTTGTCAGCACCAACGGCCATACTTCGCAGTCTGTCACCAATGTATATGCTCTCACATTGAAGGCTGAGAAGAAGGGTAAATATACCTTCGGTCCGATAAGTGTGGAAGGGATTAAATCCAATAAGGTAAGCTATACCATAGGGGATGCCACACAACGCGGCCCGCAGCCCGGTGACCGCAATGCCACACAGCAGAATTCCCGGCAGGATCCGACTGCCTCTCAGGGAGCGGCCAACGGCCCTACTTTCATAGGTAAAGGCAATGAGCAACTCTTCTTGCGCGCCAATGTTTCCAAAACCACGGCTTATGAGCAGGAGGCGCTCGTGTATACCGTAAAATTGTATACCACATACAACAGCATAAAGTTTATCGGCGCTACGGATGCGCCGAAGTTCGACGGTTTCGTGATAGAGGAGTCATCCAATATCTCCGACCATCTGACCCTCGAGACCTATCAGGGAAAATCGTATGCCACAGCAGTGATAGCAAGATATATCATCTTCCCGCAGATGTCCGGAAAGCTTAAAATCAAAGGCAACAAATATACAGTGTCGGCAGATGCCGAAGAGTATTATCACGATCCCTTCTGGTCGCAGCTTACGGTGAGACGTCCTGTGCAATTGCATGTGACGCCTAATGATCTTACAATCGATGTGAGGGCATTGCCGACCCCGCGTCCTGCCAACTTCTCAGGTGGTGTGGGTAAATTCTCCATCTCCTCCTCGCTCCCCTCCTCCAGAGCGGTGGCGCATCAGGCTGCCTCGGTCACTTATACTGTCACCGGTCAGGGCAATCTCAAGTATATCACCCTGCCGGATCTCAACAGTATCTATCCTCCGGAGCTGGAGGTATTCTCTCCCACTACCGATGTCAAGACCGATGTGGGAAGCACCAATGTCAGCGGCAGTGTGAAGTTTGATTATTCCTTCATGCCTCAGGAGCAGGGTAATTTTCATATACCTGATGTGCAGCTTGTCTATTTCAATCCCGTCTCCGGCAAGTATGAGACCGCGACTGCCCATGGCTTCGATCTAAATGTGTCACGCGGCGCTGAGAGCGAAAAGTCGCAGTCGGCCATCGCATTCTCTCCCGCGCTGATGTCGGTGAACGGCAAGCTGATGCGTGAATACCGACCCTATGTATATCGTCCGCTGTATTGGCTGCTCTTCTTCCTCTTGCCGCTTTCTCTCCTTATTGCCGCGATGATAGTCTATCGCAAGCATCTGCAGGAGCGCGCAGACCTTATAGCGCTGAGAAGCAGGCAGGCCGCCAAGATGGCCCGCCGCAAGCTCAAGGCTGCTGAGGCCTGTATGGATCAGAAGAATACAGTCCAGTTTTACAATGAGATGCTCAAGGCCATCTGGGGGTATCTCGGAGATAAACTCAAGATACCTACTTCAGAGCTTAACCGCGCCAATGTGGAGGCTAATCTCGAGAAGGCCGGCATAGACAGGGATCTTCGCCAGCGTGTGATAGGTCTGGTGGACGACTGTGAATTCTCCAAATATTCGCAGGAGAAGGCCAATGATGACATGAAGCCCGTATATGACGAAGGGGTGGGAGTGCTCAACGATCTGGAGGATGCCTTCAAGCGTCTGCGCAAGGCCGGACCCCGCATGTCGCTCCCTGTAGGAGATACAATTTCATCCCTTGACAACCTTAATCCGGAAAAATGAAAATGACTAAGAATAGATATAGACGTATAATGTATCTTGTGGTCTGTGTGGCTGCAATCTGCAACGCATACCGTACCCGAGGGGGTGAGACACCATCGCAAGAGCCTAAGACGCCCGTGACTGAATCTCAGGCCGGGATGACTGCCGGTCTGGCAAAGGCCGCAGATGCCTATTCCAAGGGTGACTACGAGAAGTCGGTGGCCGAATATCTGGATGTGGAGAAGAAGTATGGCTACGATGCAGCTCTGCTTTTTAATCTCGGCAACGCATACTATAAAAGCGGTGATGACGGCCATGCCATGGTATGCTATCAGCGTGCGCGCCTGCTTGATCCCGGAGATGACCGTATCAATGACAACATACAGTTTCTCTCTTCCCGTGTGGAAGATCTCAACAAGGCCGAGCTCAAGGGGAAGAAAGGGAATGTCTCTCCGGATCCGCTCACCTTTTTCAGACGCGCGCAGCAAAGCATCACCTCTGATGTGGCCTCAGACAATTGGGCTTTTTTCGCAGGTATGGCATTTGTATTGCTTCTCTTCGCTGTCGCCATATATCTTTTCACTCCATCGGTGAGATTGCAGAAGCTCGGTTTCTTCAGCGGAATAATACTCTTTATCTTTTCGCTGATTTTCGTCACATTCGCCATTGCCGGCGCACATCGGGCCAACAGTCATGACGAAGCGGTACTCGTAAGTTTTAAGACACCGCTTCTGGAGGAGCCGCTGAGCGGCAGCCGCAGTATCAGTGTGGATCTGCACAGAGGCACGCTCTTCGACATCATCGAGACCCAGAAAGGTCCTGACGGCAAGCCACAGTGGTATAAGGTAAGGCTGAATTCGGAAAATATCGGCTGGCTCGAGGCCTCGGCTATCGAGGTCATCTGATACAAGGCTCAAGCAGCGAATCAGCGAGTCTAAATCAGCCAAAATAACTATCATAGCTATCAAAATAGCTGAAATCGCGGCGACAACGCAATGCTTTTCCGGCCGGATTTTGGATTTAATGTTTTACAACATTAAAAAAAATCGTGATAAAGTTTGCGAGGAGTATATCTTTTGATTAATTTAGCATTCGGAGACGGGTTGAGAGGAAGAGAAAGTCCGCAAATGAGCGGTCATCCTCTTTGAAGAGTGACATTTTGCTTAATATTAACAATCATATAATTCGCAATAAATAAGTACTATTTATGAGCAAGACCATCACATTCAACGAGCTCCGCAGGCTCAAAGACAGTCTGCCCGACGGCTCAACCCACCGTATCGCCGATGAACTCAATCTTACCGTCCAGACAGTACGCAACTACTTCGGAGGTGTCAACTATCAGTTTGGCAAAAATATCGGCATGCACATCGAGCCGGGACCGGATGGTGGAATCGTAGTGCTCGACGACACTACTATTTACGATATGGCTGTCAAGATACTTGAAGAGTCGCAGAATCAAGCTGCCGAGTAAGCTTGCAGATCGTAATGAATACAGGGGGTGTGTCATATTCTGATGCACCCTCTTAATCTGTGCAATTTAGATTCTCTGTACTGCTCTTATTAAGAAGAAGTTAAATCCATAACTAAGAGCGCGTGCCTTAAGATTTTGAGGCCGTAGGGAGAAGCTCTTATTTAGACCCCATCTCACAAAAAAATGTTAACGCAGGGGCGACCGATTTTTGATGCAGCTCAGCAAGTTAAAGA
>CAYSJG010000006.1:0-20949 GCA_964431295.1 uncultured Sangeribacter sp.
TCCGCTCAGCGGAGAGGCTAAAATACAATACACCCGCTCCGACAACGTAATCTGGAATGTCTCATTCGTAGAGGACAATATCATCAACCAGACTTACGATAACGTCGGACAGACTAATCGCGCAAGGCTCTCACTGATGCTCAACTGGAATCTCCACAATAATTTCCTCTGGAGCGTAAACGGCTCCACAGACTATTTCTACGGCAAAGCGGTATCGGAGATGCTCACCGCCAAGCGATGCGGATGGAGCTACAATATCAACACCAACATCTCATATAAATTCCCCATGAAGCTGCGTCTCTCCGGATTCGGAGGTTACAGTTCAAAGAGAAAGGATATCAACTACGAGAGCGATCCATTTTATTACTACGGCCTCGGCCTGAGCCGCGGATTCCTCAAGGAGGAGGCGCTGCAGCTCAGTGTCAATGCCATGAATTTCCTCCCTGCGCGCCGCTCCATGAGCTCGCAGAGCTACGGCACCGGATTAGTGATAACCAATTCATTCTCCTTCACACAATGGCAGATAGGAGTCAGTCTGAGCTATCATTTCGGCAAGCTGAGGGATCAGGTCAAGAAGACACGCGCCGACATAGAGCAGTCTTCCGGACCGGCCAATACAGGCTCAAGACCGGGTATGTAGACTACATAGCCTCATGATAAGTCATAGCATGTCAGCCGCCGCCTTCCAGAAAGGCGGCGGTGTTGGCATATATCAGCTCTTCGGTGAGCTCCGGACGCACCTCCCTCATCCGCGCGACTATCTCCTCTATCGGCATGGATGACTCATCTGTCTCGGCAAGTATCCGCTCGGCCGGGACTGCCCGCAGAGTGTCGGAGTTGAATCGCTCGCCGAAGCTCAGCTCGCATCCGGCACGCAGATAGTCAGCGGCTATGGTCGGTTTGCCGCGGAAGCCATGGATCGCTATCTTCGGGAAATATCCCGCAGCGGCATATCTCTCCCGATATTCCTTGATGACCGGGATTATTATATCTTGCGCTCTGACAGCATGAAGTATCAGAGGCTTTCTGTACCTTATCGCAAGCTCAAGATGAGTCCTGAAGGCATTTATCTGCGCATAGAGAGGGGCTCCTCCACTCTGGTCCGGTCCGTCAGATAGGCGCAGCTTGTCAATCCCGGTCTCTCCAATCGCAAGAATACGAGGCGACCGCAGCGCCTCTTCCAGCGCTCCAATCTGCTTCTCCGAAAGGCCGGTGGCCGGAATATCCCATGGATGCCAACCCGCCGAAAATGCCTGCATCCCCCATCCGGCCGGCTCCTCGCCAAGCCGATGCGATAGCTCCTCCGGATCCACACATATCAAAGCCCTGTGGTCAGGCTGAGCGCTATGCTTGTGCACATTCAGAATCCCTCTGCTGTCAAATTTATCCATCTTCCTTATATCTCTTATTAGTCTGACTCATGAATATTCGCTCCATCACGCCTCTTCTGCGATTGCCTTGGCGAGGCTGTTGAGGGCGAGGCATGTAGCACGGGAGATTGCGGAGCAACTGCATATTGCCGTAGGCGTGGCACGGACGTCCGCAGATCATCAGCTCATTCACGCGGTTGAAATAGTCCGGATGAGCGCGACGCTCGGCCAGCCGGCGCGGATTGTCTTTTATATATTTGATGACTGTATCCAGAGGGCGGGAGGGATAGAGGATACAGTCATAGAAATCCTCCTCAAAGACAGGCCTCTCTGCCAGCTCCGCCACCCACGGATACATCCCCCGGTAAGTCTGCCCCGTCCTGACCTTGAACATCCCCACATACTTCCCCAGATGGCGGTCAAGGGTATCGGTGACATGTATCAGCAGATGGAGATGGTCGGGCATTATCATATACTGGAGGATGCGCAAATGGGGCGAGAAGGTTGGGATGGCGGCGATATTGGTGGCTATTGCCTGTCCGGCGCCGGACCGCCGGATATAGACATCCGGCAGACTCCCCGCCAGGAAGCCGAAAGGCTGCATATCCGGATGCTTCCGGAGAGTAATATGATAAAGCCCCTTGCGGCGATAATCATGATGCAAAGCGCGTCCCATAGGCGATGATTTTAGGCGAAAGCAAGCTTCCGCGACAGTGACAAAATGAGCCTTCCCCAAAGCCGCCCCGAAGAGCAGCCAGAAGAGAGGCCTGAGAAGAGGCCTGAGAGGAGGCCTGAGAGAGGCCTGAGAGAGGAGGCCCAAAAGAGGCCGGAGAGAGGCCAAGGAGAGGCCGGAGAGAGGCCGAGGAGATGGGCCGGGAGAGGCCGAGGAGGGATGAGAGGAGGCGATGCGAGTCTGCATTTTTGTTACTGTTCAGGCAGCTTGCTGCCGTTATAATCTCGGCTTGTTGCCGTGATTATTTCTGGCTTGCTGCCGCTATTATCTCGAGCTTGCTGCCGCTATTATCTCTGGCGGGCGCTGGCGGCGGGGCGGGAGCGGTGGCGGGGGATTGTTATAGGGCTCCCTGCTCGATCAGGGTGGCTATGCGCTCGATTATTGCGTCCTCGCGCTTCTTCTCCGGATGGAAGCCCGCTTTCATATTCATGCCGAAAAAGCGGCCGAAGGTTTGCCAGAAGCCGGCGCGGAAGCTCCCTAAAAAAGCCTTTACGATGCTGTAGCTGCTCTGGTCGGTCTCACGGTTGATCAGCTTCAGCAGTATCTTCCCCTGATTTTTTGTCATCGATTTCACCACCGGCTTGTATCGCTCGAATATATCCTTCTCAAGCCGTTTGAGATGCCTCTCGCGCTCTTTCGGATCCGGAATGGTCTGGATATATTCGTATGTCTCGCAAAGCGTCTTATAGCATAATTTCGCGTAGGGGAGCGTCTTGCGCACATCGCGCACCGTCTTCCAATAAAATTCCTCCTCCTTCTTGTTTTTGAATTTCAGCGGAGGATAGACCACAATCTCGTGGATGTACGTCAGGCGGCAGGTGTCGCCATACTGGTCCACTATCCGCTTGAAGCCATCGTAAGCCTTCACATGCACGCGAGGCCCTTCCGGTGCCTCGGGAGCCCCGGTGGCAGCGGCAGCGCATACAGCCCCTCCCCCGCTGCAGAGCAGAGCGAAGGTCAGCAGACAGCCTTGCAGATATTTCATGGAAGCATAAGACATCGCAGTATCAGAAGGACCTCCACCTATACATGGCCTATGTCAGCCCGAAGATTGCGGATGGCCCTTTATGGAATATAACGTGCAGAAAGCTCAAATCTTTATCCGAAGCTGCATAATTATCGCGACGCAGACCTGCGGCAAGTTCGGGGGAGTCATGAAGCAGCATCCGCAGATGTGGCAGGGTCTCCTCGGCATGAAGCATCCTCATTATAATCTCATGCAGCCGCAGAGTAAGATTGCTGAAGTCTCCGGGGAAGGCATTCTGGAGGGTAGCGGATATTTCAGGGAAGAGATGGGCAAAATATGGGGCAGAGGCATAAGCTGCCTCCAAGGCTCCGAGATGCATCGCCTGCCAGCGTCCGTGGTCGGATATACGCCAGCGCCCGCATGGCAGCCGCTTCACGGCTGACGCGCCTCCCTCTATAGGGACCGACAGGCGAATCGACGGCTGACGCTTCAGACCGTCCCTCACGCCGGCGATCATCGTCCGCGCCATGTCGCGGGGATTCAGGCGCATACTTGCGGTAGCCGCGCTTATAGCCTCTCTCTCATCCGCTCCGTCCAGGAGCCGACGCATATAGAGGCCATACCATTCGGCAGAGGCCAGATAGGGCACACATCCCGTCATCATGCCGCTCAAGTGTGAAGACTAATTGGACTTCTCTTGCCAGCGTCCCGCCGACTTGTCAGGATTAGGGTTGCTGAAAGTCCGGCTCCAGCGTATTTTGTGACTGTCAAGCAGCGAGCGCTCTTCATCGATGGAGGTGATGATAAATATTGGCGTACCCACCACATGATCCTCCGGCACGAAGCCCCAGTAGCGCGAGTCGAGGGAGCGGTCACGGTTGTCGCCCATCATCCAGTAATAGTCATATTTGAAACGATAGGAGTCGCTCTTTTTGCCATTGATATATATACCGTCGGCGCGCTGCTCCACCGTATTACCCTCATAGGTCTCTATGGCGCGGCGGTAGAGAGGGAGATTGGCGGCGGTGAGTCGCAGTACCTTCCCCTTCTGCGGTATCCAGAACTCACCCATATCCGGGCGTGTCCATCCGTAGGAAGCCCCCAGCGGGAATACTCCTCCCAGATCGTAGAGGCCTGTGGAGCTTTCGCGGCGCAGCGGCCCGTTGACCTGCGGCAGCTTTTCCACCTCCGCCTTCGCCTTGGCGGTCAGCGGCACATTATAGAAGCTGTAGCCTGTATATTCAGGACCTACCGGAGCACCGCCGGCATCCTCGGCGCGTACGCCAAGCTCCTGCCATTTCTCCATCGGTATGGGAGCGCTCACAGGGATGATATAGTTGAATTGTACATTCTCCGGGAAATCGATGGGACGGCCGTTGATATAGATCGTATCGTCAGAGATGCGCAGACGTTCACCGGGAAGGCCTATGGCGCGTTTTACATAATTCTCGCGACGGTCCACCGGACGTGTGATGATCTTGCCGAATTTCTCCGGATGCATAGCCACGAATTCCCGCGGATTCTCCACACCGCTTTTCTGCAGACGGTCCAGTATCAGATAGTAGTCCTCGTTGGGCATCGCGCTGAGTACCGTATCCCCTTCAGGGAAGTTGAATACCACAATATCTCCGCGTTCTACAGACCGCAGACCCTTGAGGCGTTTGTATTCAAGCTGAGGATGCTCGATATAGCTTTTACCCCCGACAAGCGGCATCGTATGCTGAGCCAGAGGGAAATGCAGCGGCGTCTGAGGCACACGCGGACCGTATACCGCCTTGCTCACCCACAGATAATCCCCCACAAGCAGCGACTTCTCCAGACTCGAGGAGGGGATTTTGTAGTTCTGCCCTATGAAGGCAAAAAGGAAGTATACCAGCACAAGGGCGTAGACAATTGCGTCCACCCATCCCATGACGGTGCGCACCGGCCCCTTCGTTTTCTTCCACCAGGTCCAGGGTATATAGCAGGTGATGTATATGTCCAGCAGAAGCAGCCAGAAGAGGGCCACCCAGGGAGTGCCCAGCCAGATGACGAAGCCGAAAAAGAGGAGCGACACTATTGCGAAGCGTATCCAGCGTGTGGTCTTTACCGCACGTATGCGACGCATGAAGTCCGCTTTCCATCCCGGATTGAGATCGAGGGCCTCTTGAGTGATTGCTGAATTGCCGCTTTCGGGCGACGGATGGCCGTTGTCCCGGCCGTTATTTTGGTTGTTGGGATCGGTTGTCATTATTACTCAGTATAGGGATGAGAGCGGAGAGTCAATCGAGATTGAGGAAGTCTCCGATGTTGAAATAGCCTTTTTTATCTTTTATCCATTCGGCGGCGAGGACGGCGCCGAGAGCGAATCCCTCACGTCCTTTGGCCGAATGCGACACTGATATATTATCAACGGATGATTCCCATCTTACAGTATGTATACCCGGCACTTCTCCCTCCCTAATGGCGGTCACAGGGAGATTGTTCTTGTCGGAGAGGTCGCGGCATTCCTCATGTTCAGGCGTGGTGAAGCATACCTCTTCCCAGCCAAGGGTTGCGTCATGATGCTCCACGATCTCCTCGGCGATAGTGACGGCGGTGCCTGAAGGATGGTCCAGCTTGTGGATATGGTGAGTTTCCTCCAGAGAGGCGCTGTATTGCGGGAATCGGTTCATCAGGCGTGCCAGATAGCGGTTGACGGCGCGGAAGAGATTGACGCCTATGGAGAAATTGGAGGCCCAGAGGAGCGTCCCCTCCCCTTTTGCGCACATCTTCTGTAATTCCGGCAGATATTCAGACCATCCGGTAGTACCGCTGACCACGGGCACGCCTGCGGCGAAGCTCGCAAGAATATTGTCGACAGCCGTGGCCGGTGTGCTGAATTCTATGGCTACATCCGCAGAGGCGAAGGCCTCGGAGGCGAAGTCGCCGGTATTATCCTTGTCGATGACGCATACGATGCTATGGCCGCGTTGCAGCGCTGTCTTCTCTATGACATGGCCCATCTTGCCATATCCTATTATCGCGATTTTCATAATAGCCGATCTTGAAAAATTCAAAAATTACTCAAAAGCCGAAGGAGAGATTGTCCACATAGAGCGAAATCCCCTCTGTGCCGACAAAAGGCTCGCCGCAGGAGCTGGAGCACATCACCAGCACATGTGTCGGCGTCTCGTCGGCGTCGGCCCAGCCCACCTCATTGACGGGGACGAGCTTCCCTTTTGAATTTTTGGCATAATACGCCTTATTGCCGGAGAGGAGTCCCATCCACGGTTTGTAGTAAGAAGCGTGAGTGATGTCGCCGTAGTGAATCTTCAGCTGATGTCCCTTGGTGTATGGTATGGACTTGGAATAACGCTCACGTCCAGTCCCCACGCGCTTTGCGTAGAGATTGCCTTTGGCGTCCTCCCAGCGTTTCTGCAGCAGCACGTAGACCTCGGCTTTGTCGCGTCCCTGGAGTGTCTTTTTGGAAAATCCCGTGGCCTTCACGCGAGTGTTGACCGCCGGCATATCCACCTTGTAGTCAAACACAAGCGCTACAGGCCGCTTGGTGTAAGGGATACCCATCTCCATCTTGGCGAATGGAGCGGAAGTCGAGGTGATCGGCTCATTGATCTGTCCGAGGAATATCGTGCCTGCCACCATCACATCCATATTGATGATGCCAAGTACCTTCACCTCCTCCATTTTTGCGGTCACCTTCGCCATCTTAGTCCCGTTGATAGTGACGGGGGTGGCGGCGCATGATCCCTTGACGATTCCCTTTACCTTGGCATATACATTGGATGTGGCCCAGGGGGAGCCGCCGCGATTGGTGTAAGGGGTATTGGTCGGAGCGGTGCCGGAGGGGCCTATTTCATATATCTTCTTCGTCTTGCCTCCTAATACCTTGGATTCCTTTACATCGCGTGTCACCCACGATTCCATATTTCCGTATTTGATTGGCTCAAGCCGCAATGCGCGGGCCGGAACGCAGCATGACGCTGTGATCGCTAATGTTGTCAATACGATGGTAAGTAAACTATTCTTATTCATTTTCTATTAAAATCTGCGGGTATCTCCCCCCACAATTCGGTTTGCCATTTCATTAGTTTTACGCGGAAGGAATGAGTGTTGAGCCATTGCATACCGCGTTGCATCATTTCAAACACAGGACGGTTGGCCGCCGTGGCCTTGAGCTTGGTGTTGATTTTACGTTTGGTCACCCAGCTTATCCCCGTGATCGAGTCGGAATAGATGGGATGAGGGTCGTTGCGCTGCTCCATGAGAGCCAGAGCATGGACTATGGCGAGAAATTCCCCGATATTGTTGGTGGCGCTCTTGAACGGGCCGGCGTGGAAAATCTGCCGTCCGGTCATGAGCTCCACTCCGCGGTATTCCATAGTGCCGGGATTGCCAAGACAGGATGCGTCCACCGCCCATGCGTTGAGGTCTATCTCCGGTATGGTCATATAGTCCGGCTTGCCGTCGGCAGGTATCGACACGCTCCCGGCGTGTGCCAGCACGGCCCCGAAATCGGCGCTCTCCTGCCGCATGCCGTGACGGAACGCCGATGCTGCCGCCTGTGAAGAGGAGAAGCCTTTGAAGCTCGCTCCCTCATAGCCGTCCACCTGCTCCAGAAGGTCCTCGATATTGTCGTAGACCCCGGGCACACGTCCCTTGAACACTGTATAGAATCTCTTCATCTATTATCTTTTGATTATCATTTGGAGGAGGGTATCTCTGCGCGATAGCGGTAGCTGTCGCGCATTGTCTCGAATCCTGCGGGAGCCGCTCTAAGCGCAGCCCCGAGCGGCGCCGGGTCAAAGCTGCTCAGGATGATCTCCTCAGTGAGTGTCTCCGGGGGAGTGTAGGGATCCGCAAGACCGTCTACGGGGAGAGTTACCCCGAAGTGCTCCATCAGCCCGCGGAGAATCGCGAGTGTGGCCCGTTGCTTCCCCTCTATGGAATAGCCCGCGATATGTGGTGTGGCTATCTCGGCCATATACAGTGTCTCCGTGGAGATCTGCGGCTCTCCTTCCCACGTGTCGATGGCGAGACGCAGATTTTTGCGCTTCGCTACCCGGCGCAACGCCTCTTCCTCCACCACTCCCCCTCTTGCGGCGTTGACCAGGACTGCCCCGGGTCGCAGACGCTCGAGCACCCCCTCATCGCAGAGATGCCAGGTTGCGTCCTCGCCGCTGCGGGTCAGAGGTGTGTGGAAGGTGACGGCATCGGCGCGGGAAGCCAGTTCCGGCAGGCTGATATAGTCCTCGTCGGTCATCCCGGCACGTTGACGCGGAGGATCGCAGACTATCATTTCCGCACCCAGACGTCTCCCCCATTCCACCACTATCGAGCCGACATTCCCTTTGCCAACTACTCCGACCACCGGCCTGCGTCCCTCGCCGGGATGCACCCCCAGCCGCAGCAGCGAGCTCCATACATACTGCGCCACTGCCGGCGCATTGCAGCCCGGAGCGTTCTGCCAACGGATATGGCGGTTTTCGAGCCACGGAATGTCGAAATGATCCAGACCGATGGTGCCGGTAGCCACAAAGCTCACGGGAGTGCCTCCGAGCATCGCCTCGTTGCAGCGCGTCCGGGTGCGCACAAGCAGCCCGTCGGCATCTGTGAGCAGTGCGTGGCGCAATTCATTGCCCGGCACATACATGCAGGAAAAATGCTCCTCCAGACGCCCTTTCAGGAAGGGGATGGCGTCATCGATCACTAATTTTCTCATCTTTGCGGCCTTCATAGTGTAATATTGATGATAAAGAATGTAAGAATCGCGGCAATTATGGTCAGAGCCCCTATCCAGGAGCGGCGTATATGCTGAAGTGCGAATATGTTGGCTATCTGCACGGATGCCCATAGATACATTATACCGATATAGGCGGACATATTGGTGAAGTCGGCGGCCATGCAGATTGCCGACGTGGCGCCTAAAATGTTGATGGCGTTGTTTTCGCGGCGCACCTTGGAATTGCCTGCATATAGCCTTACCATATTGACAAGCGTCAGCAGTGCGCAGATAATCACCAGCAGCGCGAGTCCGATGATTGTCATCAGTGCGGAGGCTTCGTCACCTTCGGGCAGTATGATGGCGGACGGTACGGGGATATGGAAGTCAGCCGGCGACACTATTCCAAGCCCCAGCGCTATCCAGTACGGGGCGACCAGACCTATTGCGAAGGCAAAGACCTCCTTGACGTGTATGCATTTCATCACTATGGCGGCGAGGAATACAGCTACCGCCAGCGGGATGAAGGCGTATTGCATCATCGAGCCGATGGATAGAAATGTGGCGATGATGAATATAGGCTGCGTGGCGTTGCGTGCCTTATAATTATTGCACAGGATGGCGATTGAGATGATGGCCACTGCAAGAGTGACCATGGCAGCTGTAAAGCCATGTGAAATCTCCGGAGAGGCTGCGAGCAGGAGCGGGAAGAGAGCAGTGAGGGTATGGTCGGTGCCGCGCACGATGGTGTGGCGCTTGTTGATGAGTGCAAGAGCGGCTGTAAAAATAAAGATAAGCAGGGTATTGATGATCCATGAGGCCGTCGCAGTCAGCGGCCACATAGATGGAGCCGGCAGGCATATCCCTCTGTCTGACGGCGGAAGAGTTTCATAAGGTATAATGCCCGCGGTCACACAGCATCCTAATGCGAGCGCGAAGCACCCCCATTCGCCGGCTGATGACACTGTGCGGTTGTTCATATCTCCTCCTTGCCTATATCTTTGCGATAATTCAGTCCTGAGTCAGAAGGGATACGGGCGTAGGCAGAGGCGGCAGCCTCCGCCAGCGTGTTCCCCTCCCCTGTCGCTATATCCCGGGGACGGCCGTCGCCATCGGTGAGCACCACTCCTACGGCATATCTGTCTGTGGCGAATACAGGACATGCTTCCGACACTCCTCCGCGGGCTATGTGACACAGCAATTCCACAAGGTCCGACTCCATCAGCCGAAGGCTCACTTCCATCTCCGGATCGCCGGGGCGCACGTTATATTCCAGCAATACAGGCTCACCGTCGAGGTTGACCAGTCCGAAATACAGAAATCCGCGATAAGGTATCTCCAGCTCGTTGAGATGGCGCAGAGTGGGGATTATCACGCGCTTCTCCACCTTCTGCATGAAGGTCGCGTCAGCAAAATCCACCGGAGAGTAAGCTCCCATGCCGGGAGTGTTGGGGCCTTGGTCGCCGTCGAGCAGGCGCTTGTAGTCCCGCGCCGGAGGCAGTATCCGATAGTCATTGCCGTCGGTGGCTATAACTACGGTGCATTCCCTCCCCGCCACATATTCATCGATAAGCACATGGCGCGCCGACTCCCCCTTTATGCCGGTCACCATATCTTCGAGCAGGTCTTTGGCCTCGGCAAGGTCATCGGTGAGATATACACCTCTCCCCTCCGCGAGTCCGTCGGCTTTCAGCACATAGGGAGGTTGCAGGGAATCCAGAAAGGCAAGTCCCTCATTCAGAGTGTCCGTATCCACAGGCATAAACCGCGGCGACGGCACCCCGGCCTCCGACATGAAGTCGCGGGCATACTCCTTGCTCCATTCAAGTCGGGAGGCCTCTTTGTCAGGAGCCACTATCATCATCTCTTCCAGTCCCGGCGAAGTGCGGAGATAGTCCGCAAGCCCCTTCGACAGCGGCTTCGGATCGGTGACTACTGTCAGATCTATTTTCTCGTAAGCACACAGGCGCGCCAACTGTTCAAAGTCATCCTCCGATGCCTCTATCCGACGTACGCGCTCATCATCCATTGCAAAAGAGCAATACAGACATGCTGTAAGAGGCGACTCCAGAATCTTCTCGGCCATCCCCCTTTCGCGCAATCCGGCGCCTGTGAGCAGTATGTTGATGGGTCTATTCAAAACTGAATACAATTGATTTATATTAGACGGCCTACATCAGTCGTCTCTCCTTTTACGGCCGCGCATTCTTACGGGATTGCTGTAGATTGTGTCGTCTGACGACAGCTGCGGCCCATGGCCGGAGATCTGATATCCACGGTCATCCCGCTTCTCCGACCGGCGGTCGTCGCGCTTCTCATACCGGCGGTCGTCGCGCTTGCCATATCCGCGGTCGTCGCGCTTCTCATACCGGCGGTCGTCGCGCTTCTCATATCCGCGGTCATCACGCTTGCCATATCCGCGGTCATCGCGCTTCTCATACCGGCGGTCATCACGCTTGCCATATCCGCGGTCGTCACGCTTCTCATACCGGCGGTTGTCGCGCTTGCCATATCCGCTGTCGTCACGGTCGTCGAAGTCACGCCTGTTGTCTCTATGCTCAAATCGCTTATACTCGCGGCGACCATCATCGTGGCGGCCGCGCTTATCCTGTTTATGGCTCCGCTTGCGGTCATCAAAATCCCTCTCGCGGTGCGGGTGCGGATGATATTCACGGTTGAAGGTCTTGTTGGCGATATCGCCGCCATCGGCTTTGAAGTCATTATAGCGACCGGAGAAGAGCACATATTCGCGCAGAGAGCATTCCAGCGCGCCGTTGAGTATGGGATACTTCACGGATGGCTTGAGGCCGATCTCGGCGAAGTGTTCATCCTTATATCCTATTATCCAGGCGTGCCAGCCCTGGAAGTGCTGTTTGAGCGTCGTGCCGATCTGCTTGTAGAGTGTCGCCATGTCATCGGGACGCAGACGCTCGCCGTAGGGAGGATTGGTCACCAGTATGCCGTCCCGGTCATTTTCGTCCCACTCCTGCATAGGCTTGCACACCAGCGAGATGACATCCTCGAAGTGAGCGGCGCGGATATTCTTGCGCGCTATCCCCACCACTTCCGGGTCTATATCGCCGCCGAGTATGTTGCAATTGATGTCGCGCTCTTCGGAGTCATCATCGTAGACAGCGTCCAGCAGCTCCTGATTGAAGTCCGGCCAGCGCTCGAAGGCAAACTCCTTGCGGTATACCCCCGGATTGATATTTCCGGCTATCATGGCCGCCTCTATCAGGAATGTGCCCGAGCCGCACATGGGGTCGGCGAAGTCGCATTCGCCATGCCAGCCGGTCTTCATGATGATTCCGGCCGCCAGGACTTCGTTGATGGGAGCGTCGGTCTGTTCCACACGGTAGCCGCGACGGTTGAGCGGCTCGCCGGAGGAGTCGAGCGACAGAGTGACATAATTGTTGATGATATGGACGTTGAGTATCAGGTCGGCCCCGTTGAGGCGGATTGACGGGCGACGTCCGTACTTGTCCATGAAATGGTCCGCTATGCCGTCCTTGACTCTATATGTGACATATTTGGAGTGAGTGAATTCTGAGGAATTGACTGTGGAATCCACGGCAAACGTCGAGTCCGGGCCGAGATATTGTTCCCAGTCGAAATCGCGTACATGATCGTAAAGCTCGTCCGGATCGGCGGCATCAAAGGAGACTATCGGCTTGAGAATGCGCAGCGCTGTGCGAAGGCATATATTCGCACGGTACATCATTTCGAGGTCTCCCTCAAACGATACCATTCTCACCCCGGGCTCTACATTCGAGGCTCCCAAAGTCACGAGCTCCTGCTGAAGCACGTCTTCAAGACCCTTGAATGTCTTGGCCACCATCTTGAAACTATTTTCCATCCCTAAAGTGTATGTATGCTGGAGAGATTGTTTATATCTTGGTTTTTTACTTCATTATGAGACTCCGAATGTGATAATATCAGAGGAGCGGTCCGTATGTTCCGGCTCGGGCTGACGTTTCTCCGCGGGCTTGCGCAGTTGCTCCACCTCTTCATAGAAGTGGATATTGCGGTTGAAAGCCGGCGTGCGCTCCAGAAGAGCTATGATGTCATGATCGTCAAATTGATTTGGCTTCAGTACAAGATATTTCTGCTTCGCACTGGCCTGTATCTGCTCCACGATCTTGTCATGACCGTATATCTCGGCGATTTTATTTTTCGCCTCGGAGGTGACTGAATTATCTTTGGCCGCCTTCTCTTCCGGATCCGCGCCGAATATCACGGTCCCCTTCTCGTTTTCGCGCAGTGTCACGTCAAATCCGGAGGCGAGCACCGTGATCTTCACCTTGTCCCCCAGCGAGGGATCGTCGGCGATACCCCACTTTACGTCCACTGTGGAGGGGAGATTGGTCGTAAACTGCCGTATCTCCTTGATTTCATCAGCCTTGAGGGCATTTTCGGCATCTTTGGAGCATACAAACTTAAAGAGGAGCCGCTGAGAGGTATTGATATCGTGCTTCTTCAGCAGCGGCGAGTGCAGAGCATTGTTGATGGCTTTGGTGATACGCTTATCCCCTTCGCCATAGGCCGTGGAGATAATGGCGGTGCCGCTGTCCTTCAATATTGTCTTCACATCCTGGAAGTCCACGTTGATATAGCATTCCTCATTGATGATCTCGGAGATGGAGCGGGCGGCGTTGGCAAGAGTGTCATCGGCCTTCTCGAAGGCATTGAATAGAGTGAGATCTTTGTATAGCTCGATGAGGTTTTCATTGTTGATGACCAGAAGGGCGTCCACATGCTTCTTCATCTCCTCGGCGCCTTCGAGAGCCTTGAGGATCTTCTTGTCTCCCTCGAAGAGGAATGGCACTGTGACAATGCCGATGGTGAGCAGCCCCGCCTCCTTGGCGAGGCGCGCCACTACCGGTCCGGCGCCTGTACCTGTGCCTCCTCCCATGCCGGCGGTGATAAATACCATTTCGGTCTGGTCGTCGAAGAGACGGCGGATATCATCCGCCGAAGCCTCGGCGCATTGCCTGCCGATGTCCGGCTTGTTGCCGGCCCCGCGGCCGTGGGTGATTTCCGGACCGAGTACCAGCTTATGAGGCACCTTGTTTTTATCAAGAGCCTGCTGGTCGGTGTTGAGCACCACAAAGTTGATGTTGGGTATCTTTTGGGCATACATGTAGTCCACGGCGTTGCCGCCGCCGCCGCCTACACCGATCACCTTGATGATATCGTTGTTCGAACTCTCTGCAAATCCTGAGGCGTCGCTGATGTCGCGAGGCCTGGAGGAGTCCTGTATATTGTTCTGATCCATGGGTCAATTGAGTTTTGAGGATGAGTCTGCAGGGGGGATTGCCTCTGATTTCTATTCCAGGAGGCTTGAGTCATCCTCCTGACTGCCGGAGAAGAATCCGGATATTTTGCTCTTGAGTCTGTTCATAAGCCGTGAGCCGCGGCTTTCCGTCTCTTCTCCCTCATCATCGTCATCGTCATAATTGTCGTGATCATGACGGTCGGGTTTTTCGCCTGTGGTGGGGAGCTCCTGGCGGCGTGGCATCTCCAGACACTCGTCATCTGTCTGGGTGGCTCCTTCGTAGAGCACGCTGGCCACCTGTATGATTTCAGAGCTTGGCGCTTTGGCGTCTTCGAGATGCACATAAGAGGGGAGTCGTCCGGCCTTGGCGGCGAGACCTGTCTGGCGTGTGAGCAGCTCCAGGAGGCCGTTGAGCTTTGCTCCTCCCCCTATGCAGATTATACCGCCGGGAAGGTCCTTCTCCTTCAGACCGGCGTATTTTATCTGTTCGGTGACATTGGCCACAATCTCTTCGGCGCGCGCCACTATCAGATTGGACACATCGGAAAGCTTCACGCCGTTGAGGTTAAGAGTCGACGGTGTGTCGGGAGCCAGAGCATTGCCGGAGGTTATCTTTATCTCCTCGGCGCGCTCTTCAAGAGTGGAGAGGGTCGTGATGTCGCGGGTGATGTTGCGGCCCCCCAGAGGGAGAGTGGCGAAGTAATTGAGGGCACCGTTGCGATATATAGAGACGGCTGTGGTCTCCGCACCGAAGTCCACGAGCATGCAGCCGAGACGCTTCTCCTCGGAGGGGAGCACCAGATGGCTTGTGGCAAGTGCGGTCACCACAAATCCGGCCACCTCGATGTCCAGCTTGTCGTGGACCACGCGGATGATGTTGCGCTTGAGCTCCGGACGGCAAACGATAATGTCGAAACTGGCCTCAATCTCGCTGCCGACAGCTCCTTTAGGAGAGGTGGTCTCCAGAGTCCCTACACGGTATGTGCGGGGCACGACATCGATGACCTCCAGCGATGAGTCGATGGCGGTGTTGAAAGCGTCGTTGGTCAGGCGTTGGAGAATATCATCGGTGATCTCCGTCTCCTCGGGCAGACGCAGCCGCACGCGTGTGTTGATGCTCTTGATGGAGCGCCCGGCCAGACCTACGAATACGCTCGTGATCTTACGCGGCGCCACCGCGGGTTTGCGCTGCAGCTTCTCGATGATGCGCGCTATCCGCAGGGAGGTCTCCTCCAGATTCTGTATCAGCCCGTAGCGGACCACCTCCACATGTTTCTCCTGTTCGACCGCAATGATGTCGACGCTGCCATCGCCACAGGTGCGTCCGATGACTCCAATTACTTTGCTGCTGCTGATCTCCAGCGCGGCTATATATCTCTCATCGCTCATATTCTCATATATCTTATACTCACGTTGTCACGGAGGTTTTCTTCTTCTCTGCAGTGTGTGTCTCTCCCGGGGCGGCCGCACTCCGGTCTCCGGCCGGCTCCTCAGACTCCGGGGAGGGGAGAGTATGCTCCTCCGGATCCTCCTCCTCGATGACTGTCTCGAAAGGGTAGAGGGGGGTCTTGTCACGACGTGTCGCCACTATCATCCCCTTGAATTTTACCGATATGGTGTCGTAGGTCTGCCACCCCTTGTAAGGCATTATGTTGTGATAGGCCGTCAGCAGCGCATTACGCTTCTCGGCCAGGCGAGTGGTGTCGCCGAAGTTGACCACATGACCCGAAAATCGCGGCACGAGCAGTATGTTGTTTCTGTCCATGGCCACATACATCGTGACTATATTGCGGAGTATGCTGTCGCTCTGCACATACCGTATCACAGGCAGCACATCCTTCGGACGAAAATTCTTGTTGAAGTTGCCGGTAAGCACGGGCATGTCCACAAAGAATTCGGCATTTGAGTCCAGACGTTTGCCATCCTTGTTCATATAGTACGACGCTTCTCCGTCAAATACTCTTACCTCAGGCACCATCAGCCGGATGTTGACCGACAGGTAGCCCTGCGAGGTGATGAAGCATTTGACATCCTCGAAGTTGTTGAGATCCATCAGATAATTCTCGATGCCAAGAGTGTTTACGCGGTTGACCGGCACTCCACGTATGCGCTCCGGATATTTGGAGAGCATGGTGAGGACTCCCTGGCGCGTTGTGGTGTCGGTGATGCCGCCGCCGCTTATCGTCACTGCGATACCACGGCAGGAGTGCTTGTCGGCTTCACTGTTGGCCCATATAGCCATGCCCACGACATAAGCCGTGAGTGCTGCGAATATGAGCCATTTCCACACTGTTTTCATCCTTGTCAGTATCTTATTGTCGCCCACACGTCTGCGGGATATATACAATCACAGTCACCTGCGGGAGCGCAGTATCGACTCGGTCTCCGGGAGGATTCTGTCGATGTCAGCTGCCCCAAGTGTCATTAGAATCTCAAAGTTAGTATTTTTTATAAGATTCAGCAAATCTTTGCGGGGACAAAAGATTTTATCCTCCGCTTTGACCCGGTCCAGTATCAGATGCGTGTCCACCCCCGGGATGGGCTGCTCGCGAGCCGGATATATCTCCGGCATGATCACGCGGTCGGCTTCGGAGAGGGCTTCGGCGAAGTCAGGAGCGAAGTCGCGCGTGCGCGTGTAGAGGTGAGGCTGGAATATCACGGTCAGATGATGGCCGGGATAGAGCTTGCGCACCGAGCGGATTGAGGCTTTGACCTCGCCGGGTGAATGGGCGTAGTCGTCAAGCAGCACGGGCATGCGGGGCTCTTCGCCGCCTGAGAGTGCGCGCAGCTGCTCTTCGTGGTCCGGAAGTATGATCTCGAATCTGCGCTTGGCTCCGCGGAAGGTCGCCAGTCCGGCACGCACCTCCTCTTCGGTGGCGCCGGCTATAAGGGCGGCGGCAGCCGCGGCCACGGCATTGTCAACGTTGATCTCCACGGGCACACCGGGGGAGAGGCGCTCTATCCGCAGTCCCTCGGGTCCGACAAGGGTGAAAGTCAGGCGCCCCGGACCGAAGGTCACATCCTCGGCGTGGAAGTCGGCCTTCTCCCCTTCGGTCTTGCCGGAATAGGTGTATATCTTCACCGACGGATCAGTACGCGGCACAAGTTTGAGCCCCTCATGCACTATCAGTGTCCCACCGGGACGTATAAGCGATGTGAATACGGCAAACCCTTCCAGATATCCTGACTCGTCGCCGTAGATGTCCAGATGGTCGGGATCCACGGAGGTCACCACGGCGATATACGGGGTGAGCTGATGGAAGGAGCGGTCATATTCATCGGCCTCCACCACGGCGAGAGGGGAGTGGTCGCTCAGTATAAGGTTGGAGCCGGTGTTGCGCAGTATACCTCCCAGAAAGGCGTTGCAGCCACGGGGAGTGGAGCGCAGGATGTTGGCGATCATGGAGGATGTGGTGGTCTTGCCGTGAGAGCCGGCCACGCATATCGGGTCGCCTTCGCGGGTCAGACGTCCCAGCAGGACAGCCCGCTTGACAACCTCGAAGCCTTCGCGCCTGAACATCGAGAGGATGGCGTTATCCTCCCCGACGGCGGGGGTGTAGACCACAAGAGTCTTCGCGGGATCGCGATATTCCAACGGCACCAAGGAAGGGTCATCCTCGAAGACGATCTCTGCGCCTTCGCCGCGCAGACGGTCGGTGAGTGGGGTAGAGGTGCGGTCATATCCGGCCACATGCAGACCCTTCTTGAGGCAATATCTCACCAGATTGGCCATGCCGATCCCTCCGGCTCCCACAAAATATACGTATTGATGCATCTTATATCCTATGATTTTAGCGCGTGTTTCTTAAAAATGCTCAGGCTTTGCCGGCCAGTATTTTCTCCACCTCGTCCGCTATGAGCTCGTCGCTGTCGGGGATGCCGAGCCGTGTGATGTTTTCGCTCATCTTCTGCAGCTCATCGGGGGCGGCGGCGAGTTCGAGTATGTTGTCCACAAGTGAAGCTCTCGCATCGGCGTCGGTGACAAGACGTGCGGCTCCTATGCCGGAGAGAGCGAGTGCGTTTTTGGTCTGATGGTCTTCCGCCACATTGGGGGACGGTACGAGTATACACGGCTTGCCGAGAAGCTCAAGCTCGCTTATGGAGCCTGCTCCGGCGCGTGACACTACGAGCGTGGCTGCGCGGTAGGCGGCCGCCATGTCGGTGACAAATTGTGTCACCACTACCCCTTTGAGTCCTTTGGCGGCATCGCGTCCCCGTTCTTTGGAGAAGTATTTGCCGGTCTGCCATATCACCTGAAGTCCGGCCTCTATGAGGCGTCTCAGCCCCTGCTCCATGCTCTCGTTGAGGGTAAGGGAGCCCAGAGAGCCTCCCACTACAAGTATAGTGGGACGTTCGGCGTCAAGGCCGAAGCGCTGACGGGCTTCGGCAGGGGAGAGGTCGGCGCTGAGAAGGTCGCGGCGCACGGGATTGCCGGTCTTGACTATGCGCTCGGCCGGAAAGAATTGTCCCATATTGTCGTAGGCCACGCATATCTTGCGAGCCTTCTTGGCCAGCAGTTTATTGGTCACGCCGGCGTATGAGTTCTGTTCCTGCAGCAGCGTAGGCACTCCGGCCTTCTGAGCGGCCTTCAGTGTCGGTCCCGAGGCATAGCCTCCTACGCCTATGGCGATATCCGGCTTGAAATCACGGACTATCTTGCGCGCCATCGTGAGGCTGCGCCATAATTTCCGCAATACAGCGATATTGCGTGTCAGATGCCGGCGGTCGAATCCCGCCACCGGGAGGCCGATTATTTTATAGCCGGCCTGCGGCACACGTTCCATCTCCATGCGGTCCTCCGCGCCCACAAAGAGTATCTCTGCGCCGAGACGGCGCTGCAGCGCGTTGGCTATCGAGAGAGCCGGGAAGATGTGGCCTCCGGTGCCTCCACCGGAAATCAGTATTTTGGGTCTGTTCATTTTTCGTGAGAAATGTTGATCGCTTTTAGTTCGTCGGGAAGTTCGTCACCCTCGGCACGCATGGCCTTCTTGTCGCCTGACGTTACCGAGAATCGGCTTACGGAGAGCATGATGCCTATGGCCACGGACATCACCAATATCGAAGTGCCTCCTTTGGAGATGAAGGGGAGGGGCTGCCCGGAGACGGGAAACAATCCCGTGACTATGGCCATGTGCACAAGCGCCTGAAAGACTATCAGCACCGCGCATCCCATAATCAGGAAGGCCGGGAAGGCGCGTGAGCACCTGTAGCCGATTACTCCGGCACGCGCCACCAGAAAGAGATACAGCAGCAGCAGCAGCGAGCCCCCGATGAAGCCGGTATCCTCTACCACAATCGAATAAATATAGTCGGAGAAGGCAAGGGGCAGACGGGCGCTCTCGCGGGAGTTGCCCGGTCCCTGGCCGATAAGGCCGCCGTTGGCTTGCGCGAGATTGGCGAAGATTACCTGACGGTTTTTGTCATTGATGGTATCGCCGGGGTGTACGCCGGCAAAGAATCGCTCTATACGCTCTTTGTGAGTCTCCTGACGACCCGCGCCGGTAGAGGATGACTGTTCGGTCTGCGCCACACTGTCGTACTCCGTCGACTCCGGGGTGGCGTATTTGATCATGAAGAGGGCGCCCCCGGCGATGGCGTAGACCACAAACACTACTCCGAGCTTGCGCCATTCGATGCCCCCGATGATTATCAGCGAGATGCTCACACACATCATCAGCAGCATATTGGTCAGGCCGTTGACCCAGAGCAGTCCGGAGAGCACGAGCACTACGGCTCCGGACATCGCCACACCTTTGGAGGTGACGCCGCCGGGCTTCTGGTTTTGCCCCAGGATTTTAGCCAGCAGTATCACTGCCGTCAGCTTGATAATCTCCGGAGGCTGTATGGTAAAGCCCGCTATGCGGATGGCTCGCTGAGCGCCGTTGATATTGACACCTACAAACATCGACAGCAGCAGCAGTATGACCGACACAACGGCAAGAGGGACGGCCAGACGGCTGAAGACGGTGTAAGGGATATTCTGTATCCAGAGCACAAGCGCCAGGCCGAGGCCCAGAAATATGCAATGGCGGATCAGAGGACTGTATACATTGGAGCCGCTGATTTCAGCGGATGATGCGGAAAACAGCTCCACTATCGAGATGAGCAGCAAGGCTATATAGATACCCCATATGAAGCGGTCCGGGGGATTCTGAGGAGTCAGCTTGGCGGCGGAAGCGGACTGGTCGTCGCGGGGCGCATCCTGAGGCGCGCCGCCGGATGACTTCCCGGACCTCCTTGCAGAAGGCCGTTCCGGAGCTTCATCACCGACACTTCGTCCGTCGATTGTTTCTCTTATCTCTATCATCGGGTCTTGGTTTCTTATTCGCTATGGGCTCTCAGAGTGATTTTACGGCATCCTTAAACTGACGGCCGCGGTCTTCGTATGATTTGAAGAGGTCAAAGCTGGCGCAGCAGGGGGAGAGGAGCACGGTGTCCCCCGGAGAGGCCAGACGACGGCAGGCCGCTACAGCATCGTTCAGAGAGTGGGTGTCGACGATCTCTGCCGTCTCGCCTTTGAAGAAGTCGAGAATCTTCTGGTTGTCCGCCCCCATGGCCACAATGGCCTTCACCTTCTCGCGCACCAGAGGGAGTATCTCCGAATAATCGTTGCCCTTGTCCTTGCCTCCCAGTATCAGCACTGTCGGCGTGGTCATGCTTTCAAGAGCGTACCAGGTGGAATTGACGTTGGTGGCTTTGGAGTCGTTGATATACCTTACTCCATCCTTGTCGGCCACAAATTCCAGACGGTGCTCCACGGCCTCGAAGTCGCGAAGGGCTTCGCTGATGACCCCCTCGGGGATATTCAGCACGCTTGCCGACAGGCCGGCGGCCATGGAGTTGTAGAGATTATGCAGACCGGCGAGGGTGAGTTTGTCGCGAGGTATCTCCCACGTCTCCGGC